>JBOGLL010000161.1:0-6133 GCA_050746065.1 Terriglobales bacterium
TCATGGACTGAATAATGTGGAAGCCGCGACCCAGGGGATCCGACCAGGGATCCAGGAACGCAAGGATGCGTTCGTAACGCCACTGCACGCGGAACACCAGCAGGTAGAGAAACGGCAGCGACGCGGCCATCGCATACGCGAAATAGCGAAGCTGCATTCCGGCGACAAACAGCACCACCGCGCCCACCAGCGCCAGTACGATCCCGGTGCCCAGGTCGGGCTGCTTCACGATCAGTCCCACAAGAATCACGATGGGCGCTGTGGCCGGCAGCAGCGTGTTGCGCCAGTCGTCCATGGAGCGCGTGCGGCTCTCCAGGAACCAGGCGAGAAAGAAGATCAGCGCGGACTTGGCCAGTTCCGAAGGCTGGAAGGAAAACAACCCAAGCCGGATCCAGCGGTGCGTGTTGGCCGTAGTATCGAGAAAGAAAGCGGCCACCAGCAGCAGGGTCGTCGATCCCAGCAGCGTGAACACGAACGCGGGATGCTTGTAGCGCCGGTAGTCCACGTTCATCAGACCGACCATGGCGGCCATACCTGCAACCGCCCACGCCATCTGCCGGAACAGGAAATGGTAGGGAGACCCGAAGCGCTCCGCGGCCATCACCGCAGACGCGCTGAAGATCATCACCAGTCCGGTGAAAACAAGCAGCAGCGTAACCACGAAGAGCGGCTTGTCCACGCTGACGCGCTTAGCCATGCGCTGCCGCTCCCCCCGGTGGGCTGGACTCGCTGGCGGGCGCCTTGGCCGCCCGGGCCGCCAGCGCCGCGACTGCTTCCTTGAAGACCCGTCCCCGGTGTTCGTAATTCTGGAACTGGTCGAAGCTGGCGCAGGCCGGCGCCAGCAGGACCACTTCACCCGGCGTTGCTGCTTCCGCGGCACGGCGCACCGCGTTCTCCAGAGTCTCCGCGTGCAGCACCTCGGCGGCGCCCCGGATCTGCGACTCGATCTTCTCCGCCGCAGCCCCGATGGTGTAGACGCGCCGCGCGCGTTCCTTGAGCAGCGGCGCAAGAACGGAGTAGTCGCTGCCTTTGTCCTTACCTCCGAGGATGATGTGGATGCCTCCGGCGAACGACTCCAGCGCCTTGATGGTGGCGTCCACGTTCGTGGCCTTGGAGTCGTTGAAGTATTCGACTCCCCCGATCGTGGCCACGTACTCCAGGCGGTGTTCCACCGCTTTAAACTCGGCCACAGCCTTGGCGATGCGGTGTGGTTCCACACCCACGATGCGTCCCACGCACACCGCGGCCAGCACGTTCTCCAGGTTGTGCGCACCCTTGAGCGGAATGGCGCTCACCGTCATCACCTCCTGGCGCTCGCCTTCTTCGCGCCAGTAGATCTTCCCTTCCTCGACATAGGCGCCGTGCTTGATCTCTCCCTTGCGCGAGAACCAGCAGGTGCGCGCGCGGACCCGGTCGGCGAGCTGGAGGCAAGTAGCGTCGTCGGCGTTCAGCACGGCGTAGTCGTCCGGCTTCTGGTTCTCGAAGATGCGCGCTTTCGCATCCACGTAGGCGGCAAGCGTGTGATGTCGGTCCAGGTGGTCGGGTGAGATGTTGAGCACCACGGCCACTTCCGGACGGAACGTCTGAATGGTCTCCAGTTGGAAACTCGAAACCTCCAGCACGTTGTAGGTGTCGGAAGTGGACTCGGCCACCAGCGAAATGGCAGGCGTGCCGATGTTGCCACCTACCTGGGTCTCGTATCCACCCCAGCCGATGACTTCTCCGGTGAGCGCGGTCGTGGTGGTCTTGCCGTTCGAGCCGGTGATGGCCACAATGTGGCCCTTGAGGAAGCGCGAGGCGAGTTCGATCTCGCCGATCACAGGCACCCCCAGGGCGCGCGCCTGCGCAAGCTGGGGCGCATCCACCGGAACACCGGGGCTGACCACGATCAGGTCCTGGTCGCGGAAGGTACGCTCGCCGTGCCCGCCGGCCTCGACCACGATGCCCTTGTCGAGCAGCGCGGGGATCTCTTCGCGCAGCTCCTCCTGCGTCTTGGCGTCGGACACGGTGACGCGCGCGCCGCGCTCATGCAAAAACAGCGCCGATGCCACGCCCGACTTCCCCAGCCCGACGACCAGGATGCGTTTGCCGTTAACGTCCATTAGCGAGCCCCTTGCCAGCCTCCAAGGCATTGTGCCACGAGCGCTGCGTCTCAGCGCAGCTTCAGCGTGGTCAGAGCAAAGAGTGCAAACACCAGGGAAGCGATCCAGAAGCGCACGATGATCTTCGACTCCGACCAGCCCATGAGCTCGAAGTGATGGTGCAGGGGCGCCATCTTGAAGATGCGCTTCTTGCGCGTCTTGTAGGAAGCAACCTGCAGGATCACCGACATTGCCTCGATCACGAAAATCCCGCCGATGAAAGGCAGCAGCAGTTCCTGTTTGATGATGACGGCCACTGTCCCGATGGCGCCACCCAGGGCGAGTGAGCCCACGTCGCCCATGAAGACTTCCGCGGGATGCGCGTTGTACCACAGAAAACCGATGCAGGCGCCCACCATCGCACCGCAGAAGATGGTGAGTTCCGCCATCTGTGGGATGGTTTGCAACTCCAGATAATTGGCGAAGACAGCGTGCCCGCTCACGTAGGTGAGCACGGCCAGCGCTCCGGCGGCGATCACGCTGCACCCGATGGCCAGCCCGTCCAGTCCGTCGGTCAGATTGACCGCATTGCTCGAGCCCACCACCACCAGCGCCACGAACAGAATGAACGGAAGGAACGCTACCGGCCAGAGGTAGTGGGTATCCGTAAGGGCCTGAATCACCAGGTCGGGACGAAATGCCTTGAAGAACGGCACGTTGAGTTGCGTGGAGTAATCGCCGCGCGCCTGCAAGAGCACCAGCACCACGGCCAGCACGATTCCGGTGAGCGTTTGCAGTCCGAGCTTGGTGCGCCCGGTGAGGCCCAGGTTGCGGTGGTGGACCACCTTCAAATAGTCATCGGCGAATCCGATGGCGGCAAAGGCCAGCGTGGAAAGCACCGCTATCCACACGAACTTGTTGCTCAGGTCGGCCCAGAGCAGCGTGGGCACCACAATGGCGATGGTGATAAGCACGCCCCCCATGGTGGGAGTGCCCGCTTTCTTCTGGTGGCCCTTGGGACCTTCCTCGCGGATGTACTGGCCGATCTGGAACTGGCGCAAGCGGCGGATCACCGCCGGTCCGATGATGAGTCCGATGAACAGCGCGGTGAGGCTGGCAAAGGCGGTGCGAAAGGTGAGGTAACGAAAAATACGGAAGGGCGAGAAGTGCTCAAACAGTTGTTGGTAGAGCAGCCAGTAGAGCAATCTTTACCCCGTTTCTCGTTTTTCGTTTCTCGTTCCTCGAGTGCGGCTTTCTCGAGAAACCAGAAACGAAAAACCGACAACCCTCTTTAGGAAGTAGTAGTGGCCGCTTCCGCGCGTGCTTTCCAGACTTCCAGTGCGCGTTCCAGGCGCACTCCCCGGGAGGCCTTGAGCAGCACCGCGTCACCCGCTTCCACTTGGCGTGCCAGCCACTCGCCCGCTTCTTCCGGTGTAGCTACAAACTGGGCCTCCACGCCGGCTTCCTGCGCAGCCGCAACCATGTGCTCGGCGGCGCCGCGCACCCCCACCAGGATGTCGATCCCGCGCGCCGCCATGTGCACACCGCAGCGGCGGTGCAGATCGGGCGCAGCGGGCCCCAGCTCCAGCATCTCACCTGCCACCACGATGCGCCGGCGCGCGCGCATTCCTGCCAGCGTGTCCACCATGGCGTCGAGCGCCTTTGGATTCGAATTGTAGCAATCGTTCACCACCGTGGCCCCTGACACTTCGAGCACCTGCCCGCGCAGCTTTCCCGGACGCAACGACGCCAGTGCCCGGGCAGCTTCGGAGGGTGTGAGACCGCGTTCCAGCGCCAGCGCCACCGCGGCCGCTGCCAGCGCGTTGTAGATGTTGTGCGTACCCAGCAGGGGCAGGGTGACGGACTCGCGGCTTGCGCCTGCCACCAGCTCAAACCGGCTGCCCTCGGCCCCGCGGTCCTCGATGGCCTCGGCACGAACATCGGCGGGATGATGCAGCGCGTAGGTAATCACGCGCCCGTGGAAGTCGCGGCCGAACTGTGAAACATATTCGTCGTCCGCATTGAGCACCGCGGTTCCGCCCGCGGGCAGCGCGGCTACCAGTTCGTATTTCGCCCGCGCGATCTCAGCCACGGAGTTGAAGTAGCCCAGGTGAACGGCGGCAACATTGGTCACCACCCCGGTCTCCGGTTGCGCCAGGCGGGCGAGCTTTGTGATCTCGCCGGCCTGCGACATGCCCAGTTCAACCACGGCGATATCGTGTTCCGGCTCGAGGCGCAGCAGTTGCAGCGGCAGGCCGAACTGGTTGTTCAGGTTGCCTTCGGACTTGAGCACTCGGTTGCGCGTAGCCAGCAGTTGAGCAATAGCGTCCTTGGTAGTGGTCTTGCCGGTCGAGCCGGTGACCGCGATCAGCGGCTTGCCCCAGATCCGCCTCACCGCCGCGCCCAAAGTCTGCAACGCGGCCAGCGTATTGGTAACTGCGAGAAGCTTGACCTTGGCGGAATAGCGGGGCAATTGCTCGCTGGTGACTACCGCCGCCACGGCCCCAGCAGCCAGGGCGGCTTCCACGAAATCGTGACCGTCGAGCCGTTCGCCCTTCACGGCGAAAAAAAGCTCTCCCGGCTGAATGGTGCGGGAGTCGATCGAGTAGCCTGCGGCAACAGCGTTGTGATCGAACTCCCCAGTAGCCGAGAGGAACTCAGCCACGCGATGAAGGGGCAGTTTCATGCCCGGCCTCCGGACACACCTGCCGGTTCGGCAGCCGCCGGACCGTATCCCAGCGACCCGAGCGCTTCGCTCGCTACCTCAACGTCGTCAAAGGGCACCGTGCCCTTCGCTGTGACCTGCGTCTTCTCGTGGCCCTTGCCGGCGATCAGCACGATGTCTCCGGGCTTCGCCTTGCTGAGGGCCAGCGCGATGGCCTTGCGGCGGTCGCCTTCCGCTTCGTAGCGCGTGCCGCTGCGCTGCAAGCCGACCAGAGCATCGTTCATGATGGCCAGCGGATCTTCGCTGCGGGGATTGTCGGAAGTGAGGACCACGAAATCGCTGCCCCGGCCGGCGGCCTCACCCATCAGCGGACGCTTCGTACGGTCGCGGTCGCCACCGCAGCCGAAAACGGTGATGACGCGGCCGGGCTTCCCTGCCCGTGAGACGAACTCGCGCGCCACGGCGGTAAGGTTGCGCAGCGCGTCGTCGGTGTGGGCGTAGTCAACGACCACGGTAAAAGGCTGGCCACAATCCACGCGCTGAAAGCGTCCGGGGACGTTTTCGAGCGACGCCACCCCTTTCACGATGGCCTCCAGCGAGACTCCGCGAGCCTCCGCCGCGGCGGCTGCGGCGAGGATGTTGTACACGTTCACGCGACCCACCAGCGGGCTCGCTACCTCCACTTTGCCCTTGGGCATCTGCAAGAGAAACGCGGTGGACTGGCGCCCCATCTCGATCGCTTCAGCGCGCACGTCGCCACGAGAAACGCCGTAGGTGAGCACTCCCGAGCCCAGCGATTTGCACAGAGGAACCAGGCGTGCGCCGTACTCATCGTCGGCGTTGAGAACGGCGGCCCGCGGCGGCTCCGTGCCACAGCCAGTGAACAGGATGCGTTTGGCTGCGAAGTAATCGCCCATGTCTTCGTGGTAATCCAGGTGGTCGCGGGTGAGGTTGGTAAAGACGGCCACGTCGAAATGCAGTCCCCACACCCGCTGTTGCGCCAGGGCGTGGGAGGAAACCTCCACCACCGCCTCGCTGGCGGAAAAGCTGAGCGCCCGCTCGAAAATCAGGTTCAGCTCCAGCGCTTCGGGCGTGGTGTGCGGCGCGCGCAGGATCTCCGGGCCGATGTGATATTCGATGGTGCCGATCAAGGCGGACTTGCGACCACTCGCTCCCAGCATGGATTCCAAAAGGAACGCTGTGGTTGTCTTGCCGTTGGTGCCGGTGATGCCGGTGAGCGCCAGGCGTGCCGCCGGGTGTCGGTAGAAGTTGGCGCAGATGCTCGCCAGGGCCCGGCGCCCGTGCACCACCCGCGCCCAGGCCACGCCGGAGTGGGGTTCGGCTTCGGCGCTGTCGGTAACAATGGCCGCCGCTCCCCGGGCAATGG
>JBOGLL010000162.1:0-7309 GCA_050746065.1 Terriglobales bacterium
TCCCAGTTCATCCTTCACACTGGGCGGCAGTAAATAGCCTTGCTCGGGGTTGTAGGGCAGGAATCGTGACATGCCCCCTTGTGCCTCACTTCTCTCCAGAATGCAAGGAAGTTCTCACACACCCACTTCAGCCGTGCCGCCGGGATGGAATCAACCAGGGGCTTTAGCCCCTGAGGGAACCGTCGTGATCTAAAGGTCATCTTCGAAATCACTCCAGACTTTTCAGTTCTCATCGAAACTTACGCATCCTGCATACCGGGAAACCAACAAATACTCTCCCAAATCCGCTCCTTCCGGGCACCTCATGCCATCCTGTAGCTGGAAGGCAAGGAAGGAGTGGTTATGACCACTACACCCAATTCCCCTGGCGTTTCCCGCCCGCCCTTCACCTGGCTGGGATGGAACTGGCAGCACCTGGCTGCCCTGGCGGGATTCCTTGCTACCTACTTCCTGGTCGAACGTGACGCCTCGTTTGCGCCGCTCTCCGTGCTGGCCCTGCTGGTGTGCGTGCTCGCCCGGCTCGACGAGGAAAAACGACGGGTCGCCGCCATCCCGCTCAGCCTGGCGGCTTTGATGCTCGCGGGGCGCGTCGGTGTCTATGCCGCGTCAGCGCCCTCGCGCTGGCGGGGTGAGATCGAGCAGCCCGGAACCGGCTGGCGCCACTCTTTTTTGCCGCCTGCATCTTCCTCGCCCCCGAGCTCACCAACTACACTGGCAGGCTCATGATGAGCATGTCGGTGCTGCTCCTGGCTTCCGGACTGCTGCCCGCCGAGGGCTTCGAGTTCATCTTCATTACCTGCCAGTATTTCCTGTTCCTGGCGATGCTGGCCGGTCTCGGTCTGGACTTCAGCCGTAATCTGGTGGCAACGCACGACGCGCAACGCAGGGCCAATTGAGCGAGCCGAATCCTATGCCCGGCAACGGCGCCCGCTGGAACGCCGTGTTCATCATTCTGGCAGTGACGTTCGCGTCACTCTTCTACCGCATCGTTGTCTCCCGGAACATGGAGCAGACGGCGCTGCTCTTCATCGGCATCCCAACCGCTCTGGCTCTGCTCGTCGCTATGACGCCCAAAGCCCGCACCGTCACCGGCGCCATCCTCAAGGCCATGACCATCGGTTTGCTCATGGCCGCGCCCCTGCTGGGCGAAGGCTTCGTCTGCATTCTGATGGCGTCGCCGCTGTTCTTTGTCGTGGGCGTATTCATCGGCAAGCTCATTGACCTCAGCCGCCGCGAGAACAAGCGCTCCACCATCACCGGTATGCTCCTCCTGGCGTTTCTGCCCATGAGTTTCGAAGGCACCAGTGACCGATTTTCCTTCCCGCGCGAGGAGACGGTTATGGTGGAGCAGGTGGTCGCCGCTTCCGCCGACGACGTCAAGCGCGCGCTCGCCCAGCCTCTGAACCTGGACCAGTCTCTTCCGCTGTTCCTGCGCGCCGGCTTCCCGCGTCCGGAGGGCGCCGAAGGAAAAGGCCTGCGGGTTGGTGATCAGCGCACGGTTCATTTTCCCGGCGGTGAAGGCTTTACCGGAGACCTCGTCCTCGAAGTGGCTGAAGTCGGCGATGGATTTGTCCGCTTCCGCTTCGTCTCCGACCAGAGCATGATCGGCCGCTGGCTCACCTGGCGCGCGTCGGAGGTGCGCTGGGCTGCTGCAACCGCGGATCACACCCGCGTCACCTGGACGCTCAGCTATCGCCGCAACCTCGATCCCGCCTGGTATTTCGGCCCCTGGGAACGCTATGGTGTGCAGCTCGCCGCCGGACACCTCATCCAGGCTAGCGCGACACCGCACTAAATGGACCGCACGCTCCTCATCCGCGCCGCCTGCCTTTATGTCCCGCTGATGTTGCTGGCGCTGCTGATGGCGCGGCGCTATCCCACTCGCCGCCAGGCCGCGGGCATGCTCACCGGCGTCATGTGGGCCCTGCCCGCGCTGCTCGTCCTGCAGTTGCTCAATCTGAAATTCGGATGGTGGAGCTTCCACGTTCAAGGCGGACTCCTGCGCGCCATGCCCGTCGACCTCTACTTCGGATGGGTCCTGCTATGGGGTGCGCTGCCCACCTTGCTGTTCCCGCGCCTCAATCTCGCCCTGGTGATTGCCATCATGTTCGGCGTTGACCTGGTGGCCATGCCGGCCTGCGCGCCCGTCGTCGAACTGTCGAACCGCTGGCTGGTCGGGGAAGTCGTCGCGCTGCTGCTGGTTCTGCTTCCCGCACAATTCTTCTCCCGCTGGACCGTGGACGATGCGCACATCCTGGCCCGCGCATTTCTTCACGTCGTGTGTGCCGGCGCGATTTTCCTGTTTCTGGTGCCGGAAAGCATCTTTGCCATGACCGGCGCTGGAAGCTGGGCCGCGCTGGCAGCGAAGCCGGCGTGGCGGATTGGGATCGAGCTGCAACTCATCGCGCTCATTTCTGTGCTGGGCGTTTCCGCCGCCCAGGAGTTCGCGCTGCGCGGCGGCGGCGCCCCCATCCCTCAGGATCCTCCCAAGCGTCTCGTGACCAGTGGCATGTATCGCTACCTGGGCAATCCCATGCAGCTCTCCTGCTCGCTGGTGCTCACCGGCTGGGGTGTTGTGCTGGAAAATCCCTGGGTGGTGGTCGCGGGCCTCGTCGCCGTCACCTACGGTATCGGCCTTGCCGACTGGGACGAGGAAGAAGAACTGGGTGAGCGCTTCGGCGAAGCCTGGCGTGCCTACCGCAAACAGGTACTGCATTGGCGCGTCCGCTGGCGTCCGTTCCACGACCCGGCGGTTCCGCCGGCACGGCTCTACGTTGCGGAAAGCTGCGGACCGTGTGTCGAAATGCGCCGCTGGTTCGCGGCCCGTCGCGCCACCGGTCTCGAGATTGTCGCCGCCGAAGACCATCCCACTCGCGACCTCCAGCGCATCACCTACGATCCCCGCGACGGCGGCCCCGAAGAAGAAGGCCTGGCCGCAGTGGCGCGCGGCCTGGAGCACCTGCACTTCGGCTGGGCCTATGTGGGTGCCGTGGCGCGACTGCCCCTGATCCGCCACCTGGTGCAGACGCTCCTGGATACGACCGGGCTGGGCCCGCGGCCGGTCAGGAGACGCGGGGCGCAATGCGCGCCCTTGAACTAGGGACATGGCCTTTCCCTTCGTGCAACCTTCGTGTCCTTCGTGGTTAGCTTTTCCATTGCCCGCAAACCCAATTCCCCGATTAGAATAGCGCGCCAATGTCCGGACCTCGTGGTGTCGGAGCCATGATCGTCGGAATTCCCAAAGAAACCGTTGCGGGTGAGCGGCGCGTAGCGCTGGTTCCTGACCTCGTCCCCAAGCTCGCCAAGGCCGGCCTTGAAGTCGTGGTTGAATCCGGCGCCGGAATCGCAGCCGGATTCCTCGATCCCGCCTACGCCGCCAAGGGCGCGCGCCTCGAAGCCGATGCCTTCGCGCCAGCCGACGTCCTCCTGAAAGTCCAGCCGCCCACGCCCGACGAGATTGCCCGCATGAAAACCGGTGCCGTGCTCATCAGCTTCCTGCGCCCCTACGACAACATTGCGGCGATTCAGGCGCTGGCGGCTCGCAACGTCACCGCGTTTTCCATGGAGCTCATGCCGCGCATCACCCGCGCCCAGCCCATGGACGCGCTCAGCGCCATGAGCACCATCGCCGGCTACAAGGCCGTACTCATCGCCGCCGGCCACTTGCCGAAATTTTTCCCGCTGCTCATGACCGCCGCCGGCACCATGACTCCCGCCAAGGTGTTCATCATCGGCGCGGGTGTAGCTGGACTCCAGGCCATCGGTACCGCGCGCCGACTGGGCGCGGTGGTCGAGGCCTATGACACGCGCCCTGCTGTCAAAGAGCAAGTGGAGAGCCTGGGCGGCAAGTTCGCCGAACTCGGGCTCGAAACCAAAGATGCCGAAGACAAGGGCGGCTACGCCAAAGCGCAGTCCGAAGACTTCTACCGCAAGCAGCAGGAAATGATGGGAAGGTACGTGATGGCCGCCGACGTGGTGATTCCCACGGCCCTGGTTCCCGGCCAGCGCGCACCGGTGCTCATCACCGAGGAGATGGTGCGCGGCATGCGTCCGGGCTCGGTCATCGTGGACCTGGCCGCCGAGCAGGGCGGCAACTGCGCGCTCACCCAGCCGGGACAGCAGGTGGTGAAGCACGGCGTCCTCATCGCCGGGCCACTGAATCTGCCCAGCTCCATGGCCTATCACGCCAGCGAGATGTACTCGCGTACCGTGACCAATTATCTCGGCCATCTGGTGAAGGACGGCAAGGTGCAGCTCGACCTGAGCGACGAACTCACGCGCGGCCCGCTGGTGACGAATGAAGGACAGGTGGTGCACGAGGTGGTGAAGGCGAGGCTGTGAAGTATGAACTGTCTGATTCAGCATTCCGAGAGAGACCGACCGAGCTTCGAGCCCGCTGTGGCGGGTGAGGGTGAGAGGGAGGGCGAATCGAGGAATCCCTACGCCCGGAATTCCGCTCAGGATAGGGGTTCCTCGACTCGCCCTCGGTCGCAGGCTCCCTGGGGCTCGCTCGGAATGCTAAAAACGACCGGCTGCCGGACGTCATGACTTCCGAACTCGAAATCGGGCTGTACATCTTCATGCTGGCCGGATTCCTCGGCTACCACGTGATCTCCCGTGTGCCGCCGCTGCTGCACACGCCGCTGATGTCGGCCACCAACGCCATGTCCGGCATTTCGCTGGTGGGATCGCTGGTGGTGGCAGGCAGCGATCACGGCACTTTGAGCACGGCTTTCGGATTCGTGGCTGTGGCTTGCTCCAGCACCAACGTGGTGGGCGGGTTCCTCATCACCGACCGCATGCTCAAGATGTTCAAGACGGCCGAGGAGCTCAAAGACACGCGGCCTTGGTATCAGCGCAGCCGCGGCGCGCGGATTGCTCTTCGCGTAGTGCTGGTACTGATCGTCGTCCTGGCTCTCGCCCATGTCCTCGCCGGTAACGAATTGCGGGAGTGGGTGCACGGCGGCGGCCTTACCCACGGCCTCAAGTTCGCATACATCATTTCGGCAGCGCTGTTCATCCTCGGACTGAAGGGCCTCAGCTCCCCCAAATGGGCACGCAGGGGCATGTTCCTCGCCGAGTGGGGCATGGTGATGGCGGTGGTAGGAACGCTGTTGCACCCGCAGATCGTCACCTACAAATGGATCTTCGGCGGTCTCGCCATCGGCACGTTCTTTGGCGGCAGCATGGGTCTGTGGGTGCCCATGACGGCCGTCCCGCAGCGCACCGCGCTTTCCCACTCGCTGGGCGCGCTGGCCGCCACGCTCATCGGCATCGCGGAGTTCGTCCGCCATCACGGCGAGATCGACCGCGTGCTCATGACCGCTCTCGGCTTCGAGGTGATTATCGGCGGTCTGACCTTCACCGGAAGTCTGATGGCCGCGGCCAAACTACAGGAGCTGCTCCCCGGTGCTCCGATCACCTACAAAGGGCAAAACGTTTCCAACTTCCTGCTGCTGGCGGTGATGGTCGGCAGCTTGATTTATCTCATCATCACGCCCACCGCCCCGCCGCTGCTGTTTTACGTGATGGTAGGACTGGCGCTGCTGTTTGGATTCCTGCTGGTGGTGCCCATCGGTGCGGCCGACATGCCCGTGGTCATCTCGCTGCTCAACTCCTACGCCGGACTGGCTGACGCTGCCATGGGCTTCGTGCTGATGAACAAGATCCAGATCATTACCGGTTCGCTCGACGGCACCTCCGGCTTCCTGCTCTCCATCCTCATGTGCCGGGCCATGAACCGTTCCGCCATGAATGTGCTGTTCGGCGCCTTCGGCAAGGTCGAAGTGGACGAGAGCGGCGTCACGGCCGAAGCCAAGGGCACGGTGCGCAGCATCACTCCGGAAGAAGTCTCATCGCTGGTGGAGAGTATCCGCTCGGTGATCATCGTGCCCGGCTACGGCATGGCGGTGGCGCAAGCCCAGTACGGCGTGAGCGAGCTGGCCAAGCTGCTCATCAAGCGCGGCATCGACGTGAAGTACGCCATCCATCCCGTGGCCGGCCGCATGCCCGGACACATGAACGTCCTGCTGGCCGAAGCCAGCGTGCCTTACGAGCAGCTCTACGAGATGGAACAGATCAATCCGTACTTCCCTGAGGCCGACCTGGCGTTGGTGGTGGGCGCGAACGACGTCACCAATCCCGCCGCCCGCTCCAACAAGAGCAGCCCGCTCTACGGCATGCCGATTCTCGAAGTAGACCGCGCCAAAAGCATCATCGTGCTCAAGCGCAGCATGCGTCCGGGCTTTGCCGGCGTGGACAACGAGCTTTACTACGACCCCAAGTGCATGATGCTGTTCGGCGACGCGAAAGAGAGCCTGAATAGGCTGTTCGCCGCGCTCAAGCAGTAGGATTGCCACGGAGACACAGAGTCACTGAGAGTGATCTGGCCTTTCTCTGTGTCTCTGTGCCTCTGTGGCAAAAAGTCAGGCAGGATACTTCCCGGTAATGTAATTCTCCAGCCGCTGGATGGTTTCTTCCTGCTCGGTAATGATCCACTTCACCAGGTCTCCGATGGAGATCATAGCCACCACGCGCTCGCCTTCCTGCACCGGCAGGTGGCGGATGCGTTCCTTGGTCATGATCGCCATGCAGTCGTCCACGGTGTGCGTGGGCGGGACGAAGATCACCGGACTGGTCATGATGGCGCTCACCGGGGTCTCCTTCGACGACCGCCCCTTCAGGATGACCTTGCGCGCGTAGTCGCGCTCCGACAGGATGCCCACCAGCTTGCCCGAGGAAATCACCAGCAGCGCGCCGATTCCTTTTTCCGCCATCTTCTCGATGGCTTCGTACACCGACTGGTCGGGCTCGACCGACCAGACCTCGCCTTTGTGCTGGATCACCGCGCTGATGGGATCAGTGAGCCGTATCATGGGGCACCGCCCCGGCCGAAGGCCGGCCTGATGATGTGATTTCGGCGCATATGTTAGCCCCGTGTTACAGACAGGTCAAATGATTTTGGGTGATTAACCACGAAGGACACGAAGGGACACGAAGGTTTAGGCGAAGTCCGTGCAGCCAGGTCGCCTGTGTAGCCCGGCCGCCCTCGGCCGGGCTCAGCCATCCCATTGCTCACCAAAACTTCGTGTTGCTTCGTGTCCTTCGTGGTTATAGGCGCTGAGCATGATACATGCTCCAGCCGCAACCCAGAACCTGATTCGTCAATGAGATTCGAATGCGAGGCCGGCCCTCCGCATGGCCCGTGGCGCGCGGATTGACGTATACTTTGCACAATTTTCGCGGGCCGCTGCGCGGCTGGTGTCATGTCGATCCAGATCAAATTCTGGGGTGTGCGTGGGTCCACTCC
>JBOGLL010000163.1:0-1904 GCA_050746065.1 Terriglobales bacterium
CTTCCAGGCTACCCCAGTGGGTGAAGGCGAAGTGGTAGGTGTCCAAGAACGCTTCGGTGATCCGCCCGCAGCCCGCCTGCCAGACCTGCTCGGTGATCGGCAGCGCCACGTACGCCAAGTCATCCTGCGGGGCCGCCTGGAGGACCGGCAGCCGCCGTTGGGACACCAGACAGACCCAGATCAGCCCATACCGCACGACCGTCGGATAGGTCTGGACTCGCCAGCCTTCACCCGTCGGAAGCTGTTTGCCTTCTGCTTCAAGCGCCGGGATGCGGTGCAGGCGGCCGGAGGCGCCCCATTCGAAGCCGTGGTAGCGGCATACGACTGCACTGCAGCCCGGATGACCCAGCCGCGGGCCAGCGCCACCCCGCGGTGAGGGCAGGTGCCGTGCATGGCGACGACCGCACCCTGTAGACGGGCAATGACGATCCGCTCGCCCAGCAGTTCCTTGGGCAGCACACGTTGCATGCCGCGCTCGTCGATGCCGACCTCTTCCAGCTCCTGCAGCGTGGCGACGGGGTGGTAGAACTCCCGTAGTGCGGCGAGGTAAGCATGCTCTTTTTCCTGCTCTACGGAAACTGCGATCATGGCCCCCCCTGTCTGCACGTGGTGTCCAACGTGGCGTATCAGCCGCGGCGCGCCTTGCGCGCCGTCGGCTGTATGCGCTTGTTAGCCGGTTGCCCAGCCGCCGCCGATCGCCTTGGAGCCGGTGCGCCGCGAAGCAGACCCTCTGTACTTAGATCCTCATCCACGTCCGGCCAGTGGATGCCAAATCCCCCGCCCGCCGTGCGCCAGTTGGCGCGTTGCGTGGGAGTTGCCGACAGTAGACGCGGATACCATACGAGCGGCACGGAGATCGTTCGGCCGTCGAGAAGATCGACGACCAGGACGTCTTCCGTGAACCGGACGTCCTTGACGCGCTCACCCGGCCGACTTTCTGAAGTACTCATTCCAGGCCTCCACCAGCTGCGGCTCGTGCTCCGCGAGGAGCCTCTGGATGCGACGCAGCTCGACCGCGTTGAACCCAAGGTTACGCGCCAGCGCGACCGGCGCCAACCAGAACTTCGCCGACTGATCATCTCGGTCCACGTGAACGTGACGCGGTTCGTTCAAGTCGTGGCTTACGAAGTAGATCCGATATGGACCGCTCCCTAGAACGGTCGGCATTCCTCAACTCACGCGCGTGGCGTCGATCCGACTAACGCTTCGGTTCGGCGGCTGCGCGGAGCCCCGGCCGCCGCAACCGATTGTTAGCCAGCCTGTTGGCCATCGTACTCCACACCAAGCACGCGAAGCACATCCCTCATTCGCGCAGGGCGATTCTCCGGCTTCCCTTCAACCATCTTCAGCACCAGCGCGCGAAACGCATCCGGAATCTCCGAGTTCCTGTAGACGTCGAAGATCGGGTTTGATGTTGCCCTGTCGGCAAGGGCGTGCGCAAAGGTGATGCCGAGACCATATATGTCAGTCGCCACTGTAATGACGCCGTGTCGCTCCTGCTCCGGCGCCATGAAGCCCGGTGTGCCCAATGCTCCAGTTATCGGCGTCGGCGGCTTCAGCACCTCCGGCGACAACACGCGTGGGTCAATAAGCCGCTGAACATCCAACTGAAGAAAATCAACGAGCCGAGCATGCCCGGTGTTGTCCACAATCACATTTGCGGGCTTTACATCACCATGGAGAACCGATCCCACTTCAAAGCCCAGCTCGTCGAGATAGGAAGTCTCATGCGCTGCACACAGAGCGGCCGTGACCTGGCGGAACACTGGTAGTGCCGATCGGTACCTGTCTGCAGGTACCTTTGCCCGGTTGCACCACACATCGAGCGAGACGCCTTCAAGCAGGTCCATCGTGAGGTAGGCTCGTCTCGCTCCACCGAAGTCGAACGCGCCGTGATCGTGGAC
>JBOGLL010000164.1:0-4696 GCA_050746065.1 Terriglobales bacterium
ACATCCACCGGCAGCACGCGCACGCCGTGACGCTGTGCGTCTTTCACCAGCGTGGCCGGATGATAAAAACCCATAGGCTGGTTGTTCAGCAGCGCGGCAGTGAACGCGGCAGGATAGCGGCACTTCAGCCAGGCGCTGGCGTAGGCCAGCAAGGCGAAGCTGGCGGCGTGCGATTCGGGGAATCCGTAAAGCGCGAAGGAAGTGATGGACTGCACGATCTGCTCCTGTGCGTCGCCCGCGATGCCGTTGCGCGTCATGCCCGAGCGCAGCTTGGCTTCGATCTCCTTCATGCGCGCCAGCGAGCGCTTGAAGCCCAGGGCGCGGCGCAGTTCCTCGGCCTCGCCTCCGGTGAACCCGGCGGCGATCATGGCCATGCGCAGGAGCTGTTCCTGGAAGATAGGAACACCCAGGGTGCGCTCCAGCACGGGTTCGAGTGAAGGATGCGGATACGCCACCGGCTCGCGTCCCTGCCGGCGGCGTAAATAAGGATGCACCATGCGTCCGGCGATGGGTCCCGGGCGGATGATGGCCACCTCCACCACGATGTCGTAAAACTTTTTCGGACGCAGCCGCGGCAGGCACGACATCTGTGCCCGGCTCTCCACCTGGAACATACCCACGGTGTCGGCGCGCTGCAGCGCATCGTAGACGGCAGGATCGTCAGCCGGCAGGTGTGCCAGGTCCACTTCGTCGCCGTGGCCGGTGCGGATCAGCTCGATGCACTCGCCGATCGCCGCCATCATGCCCAGGCCCAGCAGGTCCACCTTGATGATGCCCAGGTCGGCGCAGTCTTCCTTGTCCCACTGCAACACCACGCGGCCGGGCATGGTCGCCGGTTCGAGCGGCACCACGGAGTCGAGTTCGCCTTCGCAGATCACCATGCCGCCCGAGTGCTGGCCCAAATGCCGGGGCAGGTCGCGAACGCTGAGAAAAAGTTCGAGGAACTTCTTCATGCGCGGATGCTCAAGGTCGAAGCCGGCGTCGCGGAACTGGCGCGGGGCCGTGTCGGTAGGGTCCTGATACTCCCAGGAATCAAGGAAGCGGGCCAGCCGGTCGAGCGTTGCCGGCTCGAAGCCCAGCGTCTTGCCCACTTCCCGAGCCGCCGAGCGCCCGCGGTAGGTGATCACGTTGGCGGTCATGGCGGCGCCGCGTTCACCATAACGCCGGTACAGATATTGGATCACGCGCTCGCGGGGCTCGCCGCTGGGAAGATCGAGATCAATGTCGGGCCACTCGCCGCGTTCTTCGGAAAGAAAGCGCTCGAAGAGCAGGTCCATCCGGATTGGATCCACGGCGGTGATGCCCAGCGAATAGCAGACCGCGCTGTTGGCCGCGGAGCCGCGTCCCTGCACTAGGATGCCCTGCTCGCGGCAGAAACGCACCAGGTCCCAGACCATGAGGAAGTATCCGGCAAGGTCGAGCTTCTCGATGAGCGCCAGTTCGCGCTCGATCTGGCGGCGCGCCCGCCCGGCATACGGACGATAGTGCCGGCGCGCGCCTTCCTCCGTGCGCGCGCGCAGGAACGACATCATGCTCTCGCCCTGCGGCACGGGATAGCGCGGAAAGCGGTACCCCAAGTCCGCCAGCGTGAACCCGAGCCGTGAGGAAAGCTCCTCCGTGTTCGCGATGGCGTCCGGCAGATCGGCAAACAGGTGCTCCATTCCCCGCGCGGACTTGAGATGACGTTCGGCATTGCGCGCCAGCAGACGCCCCGCGGTAGCCAGCGTGCGGTGATGGCGCACGCAAGTGAGTACGTCCATCACTTCGCGTTGCGCTGGGGCGGCGTGGCGGGCGTCGTTCGTGGCCAAAAGTGACAACCCGAGGCTGCGTGCGATTTCCACCGCTGCCTGGTTCCGCGCTTCCTCGCTGCGGTCGTAATGGCGCTGCAACTCGACGTACACGTTCCCACGCCCGAAGATTTCCATCAGCCCAGCAACCGCAAGCCGGGCTTCGTCCAGTCCGCCATGTTCGAGAGCGCGCGCCAGAGGGCCGTCGTCTCCACCCGTCAGGCAAATGAGTCCGGCAGCATGCGCACAGAGATCTTCGAGCGCCGCTGCGCCTTTGCCTTTTTCTGCGCGCAGCTTCATGCGAGTGATCAGCCGGCAAAGGTTCTGGTAGCCGAGGCGGGATTCGACGAGCAGCGGGAGACGGAAGGATTGGCCACGGAGGCACAAAGGCACAGAGGGATTCGAGGTTAGCAAACCATTTTTTCTCTCTGTGTCTCTGTGCCTCTGTGGCAATTCTTTCGTAGTGATTACCGCGCCGATATGCGCCCGCAATCCCGCCTTGTTCGCCGCCATATGCAAGCGCGGCGCGCCGTAAACGCCGTCGCGGTCGAGCAGCGCCAGTGCCGGCATCTCCAGCCGCGCACAGGATTCCACCAGGTCCTCGGGAAGCGAAGCCCCTTCGAGGAAACTGAAGGCGGAGCGGGAATGGAGCTCAACGTACATGGAAGCAGTGGTGATTGAATCATTGCGTCAATGAATCATTGAGCGATTGAGTGTTGAGCATCGATCACGCTGACTGACCGCGCGAGCAACACAATCACCAATGATTCAATCACTCAATGATTCAATTCAGTCATACTCTCCCTCCACCAACCATTTTCCAGTCATCAGGTCGCGGAAGATGCGATAGAGAGCGAGACCGGTCTCGTCCTGCTTCAGCGCGACGTCCCATTCTTCGCGCGCCCAGGGAGCAGTGGCGCTTTCAGTTGGTTCGAAAGCAGAACCAGTAGCGACATCAGAAATATCGTCGGCACATTTCGTCTGCTGCCACCAGTCGCCTGCGGAGCGCCACGGCCCGGCCAGCCACACCACCGCGCCGCGAATAACGGCGCAGGCGACATGCCGCGGGCGCCCGTCGCGCAGTTGAACCAATGCCGCAAGCGGCGGGCGGAACAGACGCAGGGCGAGGAGATTTGCCGAATTGTCAAATTGCGGAATTGTCGAATTGGCGGAGCTGTCCTTCAATTCGGCAATTCGGCAATTCGACGATCCAGCAATGGGATTGAACCGCGTCATGCGGAACGCATGCGGCCGATGCGCATCCAGAAGTTGCGGAGAGCCCGCGTTCTCTGCGCCGGCCGCAGCCAGTCGTGCCAGCACCAGCTCCAGTTTTTCCGGCTGCGGAGCTTGGGGAAGAAACAATCCGCTCTGTTCGACGCGCGGCTTGGCCGGCTCCGCGGCCAGCGTCACCCGCGTCACCGGGGCCGGCGGAGGATGCGCCGCCAAGTCCAGATGCAGCAGCTTTAGAAAAACGCGCGCGTCCGCCAGCGGAACAGGCAGATGCAACGTGCGCTCGTAGGGAATTGTCGAATTGCCGAATTGCGAAATTGTCGAATTGACCTCAACCAATTCCTCAATTCCGCAATTCGACAATTCGGCAATCCTGTGCGCTGCCGGATCCAGTTCCAATCTCACCCTTAATTCCTGCGCCGCCAGAGCGCGCATCTTCAGGCGCGAGCAGAGTTGATCGAGCAGTTGCCCGAGGACGAAAGCCAGCGGTTCCAGGTTCTCCACCGGCGATTCCAGTTCGAGTGTTTCTTCGAAATGCAGTTCTTCGCCGGCAGGACGCAGCCCGCGCGAGCCCGCCCCTCGCGCCAGCTTTTGCAAGCGCAGGCCTTCTTCTCCCAATCGCTCGGCCACAGCCACCTCGGGCAGCGCCGCCAGCGCGCGGAATGTGCGCACGCCCCAGCGGTCCAGCGTTTCGAGGATTTGCGTGGCTTGTGTGGCGCGGCCGTCCTCGGCCGCGTCGTCTTTTGCTTTCGGTTGCAGAAGCACATCCAGCGGCAGGTTGCCCAGGTGTTCTGCTTCGCGGCCTTCAGGGATCAGAGTGATGCCGGCGAATCCGCGGGCGGCGTGCAGCGCAGCCTCCGGATTCGCGGCCATGCCGACGTTTGCTTCCAGTCCCAGGGCTGCTGCGCGCTGCGCAAGACCGTGTGCCAGTTTGGCCGGAGGCCCCAGCAAACGGCCGAGTCCCGCCAGGTCGAGCAGCACCGTACCGGGCGCGGCGTCTTCCATGCGTGGAGAAACCGACTGCGCCAGTTCCGCCAGCGCAATCTGCGCCGCAAGTTCCAGTTCTGACGAGCGGCGCCGAATGGCCAGCGACGGCGAGTGTGCCTGAGCCTCGAGTTCGGTCATGCCGGCCTCGACGCCCGCTGCGCGCGCCTGCGCGTTGGCCGCAGCCACGGTGAGCTGCGGAGGCATGCCTTCCACGATGGCGATCGCCTGTGCGCGCAACTCCGGTTCCGCGCGCACCACGGCGGCGACGGGAAAGTCCGCAATGTAGAGACAGGCGAAAAGCATGGAATCATTGCGTCATTGAATCATCGGGGTCATTGATTCAATGACTCAATGAATCAATGATTCAATTCGGCAAGAGTCAGAAATGAAGTCGCCATCGAATTCATCTTCCCCGGCCACATTCGCGAGCGTTCCACCTCGGCGTGGATGCGCAACCCGCGCAGCAGCGCCGGCGTTTCGATGGAGAAAAGGCACGCGTTGGCCCGGTGCGCGTCCAGTGACGAAGTTTTCCTCACCGCCCCACCCTCGGCAGCCACCGACCACTGCAACTCGCTGAGTCCCAGACGCAGCACCAGTGAGGCGCAGGTGCGCGCGGACGCCTCCTGCTCCAGTGCCACCAGCACCGTGGGCGTGTTCTCCACCGTGCGCCGGAAGCGGAACCAGGAAGTGAG
>JBOGLL010000165.1:0-6950 GCA_050746065.1 Terriglobales bacterium
CAAGTACTCGATGAGGATGGGCCCTCCATCCTCCTGCCGTAAGCCGTCGCGAAACATGTTGTGGTAACTGTCGTCACAGTTAGTAATTAATTCCACCAATGCGTCGAAGACATCGTGAATCGCGTGGGATCGGTTGGATTGGTAGTACCTCGCAGAGAGATGAAGGTCGCGGGGTTCGCCCAATTTCAGCCTCGCTGTTGCTGTCATGCGGAACTCCCTTTGGTTTGCGAGACCAAGTCGGCAAACCGAGCCTCGCAAGAATTGAGGAACTCGATGACTTCTCTGTCCCCTATGAGCTGAGCGTTTGTTAACAGCCGGTTAAACTTTATCCGGATCGTCTCGGGCGGAGCGTCTGGGCTGCAGTTAAGGAGGTCGGTAAACATATACGGGGTGATGTCGTCCACGCTGCCCGTCCTCGCAAACATCTGGTAGGTGGGTTCAGACCGCAGTTTCTTAAGCAGCCTGTCTGCGTCGCGCTTCGGGATGACATCAGCGGTCTTGCGCGTCTCGCCGACTCCGAGGAGATGTTCATTTGCTCGCACCCAGGCTGCTCCAGCAGGCGTGAGCTGCCATCCGTCCCGGGACTTTCCCCGTTGCTCCATTCCAGACCGCCCGACCACCAAGGCACCGTTCTTGCCTTCGCTCGCGTGAAATAGGGCTTTGCGCACGAGTTCCTTGTCCGGATATGAGAAGTGGGACCACTTGAATCTGCCCGGAGAGATATCAAGACACTTCTGCGCAATGAACTCGGTATGCACTTTCTGGTGCCCACCGCCGAGAAGAGAGAGCGCATAAACTGCTATGTGCATGCTCTTGAGGTCGTCATCCCGCATGACTTTCAGAAGGGTAGATGAGGCACGCGGCAGATTTCAATAGGTCAGCAAGGTCCGATTCGGGATGGCTTTTTCATCGCGCCAGAATCGTTTATGAGCGGCGTTTGCCGATTTTTCGACATTTTCGGGCCGTCTCGTTCGCCTCCAGTGGCTCCATTCTTAGTAAAATAAATTTTTAGTGCTTTATTTTCTGTAGGTTACAAAGAGAGCCGTTCTTGCATACGGTCTAAATCGCAGTGGGAGGTGATCTCTAGAATGGGCTCTGAATGCTAGAGTCTTGGGAGGTAACCGCCCGGAGCGCCCGTGGGAGGGGAATCTCAGCTACCCAAGCTTTGTGAGCACAAGTATTTTCTCCATACGCGTGGCCTTGGTTCGGCGGCGGCTCCGACGGATGTCGGGTATCTCGTCCTCAACAACACAGTCCAGTGCGAGGCCGCCCTGGGTAACCTCGGACGCCAGTGCTCCCAATACTGCACCCGTATCGCGCGTTTTGCCGTCACGCTGAACATCTCCTACGATCAGCACACAATGTTTCTTCGGCTTTAAGACGCGATGCATTTCCCTGAGGCATTTTTTCATGTGTAGTTCGTATACAGAGTTGCCACTGGTGAGACGCTTGTTGAGTTTGTGCCAATCCGTTTCTCCGAGGAACCACAGCCGAAGCCGATTATCTCGTGCGTAGTCGAGCGCGCGGTAATACGGAGGGCTGGTTAGAACAAAGTCGACACTCTCGTCGGGCCATGAGAGGTCACTTGCGTCTCCCCTGGTTACATGGTAGTCAGAGCGCGACCATTGCTTTTCCACATTTGCGCGGCGGTAAACCCGCATCACCTTCTTGACTAACCGTTGACCGAGAGCTCGGTATTCGTACAGCTCGGGAAATTTGCCGCGCGGGAAGAGGGATGTTCGGAGATAAGGAACCATGTGACTCGCAGGATAGGACAAGAACCCAGGACGCTGGTGGTGGAGGATGCCGCACAGGCAGGCAGCCAAGAAACTCTCGCCATACCGCTGACAAAAATCGAAGCCAGCAAGGGCCTCTTTCAGTGTACGAGGGTGGAAGAAACTTCTCACCCACCGCGGAACTTGGCGCAGATCATGATCGGTCCAGTGCCTCTCGGCATATCGTATGAGCCGCTGCGTCCGAGCCAAGGCCTCGTCAAGATTGGGCGGTGCAGATAACTTACCTCTGGTAACGCAAATCGCATATCTGCTCAGGTCGTTGGCTCTTGCTTTTCTGGACAGCAGTAGAGCCTCAAGCGGAACCACGCCGCACCCTGAGAATGGGTCACAGATCCAGTCTCCCTCGTTCGTGAAGTGCGAAATAAGGCTGCTGACGATCCCGGATTTCAGCTTGCCGATGTAGGGGGCCAGTTGTTGCAGGGAACTTTCCTTACCATTAAAGGAGCCGTTCCACATCCCGCGCTCTTTCATTGCGCGGAGCGCACATTCATGAGTAGTGTTGGTCAGTCCATCCATTGGCCTAGGGCGAATTCGGGACCGATTATAGGTGTTCTTGCGTGCGGGCGCCAGAGGCGGACCGACCCACCCTTGTGGTCGCTCTTGGAGCTAGAGGGTGGGAGGTTACATTCCGAGAACCTCTCGGGATCTTTCCCGGTAACCCAATGATTCTATTAGGGGCGGGGGAGGGGGAGGGGCAAATTACCGGGGAAACACTGGGGGGCGTCCCGTCCCGTAAGAACGGACTCGGGTTCCAGTCGGCTTCGCTCGAGATGACACGTCACAAAAATGGAGAGCTCTAAGAGGCAGAAGACCCGCTCTTCCACTGAGACCCGCGTGCCAGCGACGCGGACGAGTCGCCCGTTTCTACACGATCCTGCCGCGCTGCGCGCGGCACCCCGGCCGAGGGCGGCCGGGCTACGCAGTCTTGAGCGCTACGCGTAAATCCCGCGCAGCTTGATGGCCAGCGACGCGGGCGAGTCGCCCGCTTCCACACGATCCTGCCGCGCTGCGTAGCGGCACCCCGGGCCGAGGGCGGCCGGGCGCAGTGTTGAGCGCTATGCGTAGATTCCACGCAGCTTGATGGTGTAGGCCACGCGGTCAATGGCGAGCATATACGCGGCGATGCGGTTGTTGACGCCGTGGGTTTCGGCGTAGCGCACCACGTCCTCAAACGACGAGCGCATGATGTGCTCCAGTTGCTCGTTGACCACCGACTCCTTCCAGAAGTAGCCCTGGCGGTCCTGCACCCACTCGAAGTAGGAAACGGTAACGCCGCCGGCGTTGGCCAAAATGTCAGGCATGACGAACACGCGTTTTTCGGCAAGGATCTCGTCGGCGGCGGCGGTGGTAGGGCCGTTGGCGCCCTCGACCAGGATGCGCGCCTTGATCTTTTCCGCGTTTTGCGAAGTGATGACGTTCTCGGTGGCGGCGGGAATCAGGATGTCGCAATCCATCAGCAGGAACTCGGCGGGGTCCACGGGGTCGGCGCCCGAGAAGCCGCGGATGACGCCCTCGCGCCCCTTGTGTTCGAACAGTGCGTCCATGTCGATGCCCTTAGGGTTGTAGACGGCGCCGTCGATCTCAGAGATGCCCACGATGCGGTAGCCCTGTTCGTGCATCAGCTTGGCGGCGTTGGAGCCCACGTTGCCGAAACCCTGCACGATGACGCGGGTGTCTTCCACGTTGAGCTTCAGCTTCTTGAGGGCTTCGTCGGCGACGATCATCAGGCCGCGGCCGGTGGCTTCGCGGCGCCCGCGCGATCCGCCCAGGTCGAGCGGCTTGCCGGTGACCACCGCGGTGACGGTGTGGCGCATGTGCATGGAGTAGGTGTCCATGATCCAGGCCATGGTCTGCTCGTTGGTGTTCATGTCGGGCGCCGGAACGTCTTTTTCAGGACCGAGGAACTCGACCAGCTCGGCGGTGTAACGGCGGGTGATCTTTTCCAGCTCGATCTGGGAGAGCTTGCGGGGATCGCAAATCACGCCGCCCTTGGCGCCGCCAAATGGGATGTTCACTACGGCACACTTCCAGGTCATCCAACTGGCCAGGGCGCGAACTTCGTCGAGGGTGACGTCGGGACTGTAGCGGATGCCGCCTTTGGCGGGCCCGCGGGCGATGGAATGCTGTACGCGGAAGCCGGTGAAGACTTCCAGTTGCCCGTTGTCCAGCATCACGGGAATGTGCAGGATGATCTCGCGGCTGGGCTGGCGCATGATCTTCCACAGGCCTTCGTCGAGGTTGAGCTTGCGTGCGGCTTGATCGAAACGCGCGGCCTGTGCTTCCCAGGGATTGATTTCCTGCTCGAGGGAAATGTGTTTCATCGTGGCGGTTCCCATTGGCGTCACCCCTGCCCGCCGGGGGTGCGGGCAAGCGGAGAGTATACGAAAGGCAGTGGTCAGTTGTCAGGGGTCAGTGGGCTGAGCGGGGAACCAACTTCGAAAATGAAAATGCGGGCCGAAGACCGGAGGTGAATCCTCCGGTCCCGGCCTGAAAACAGGAATGCAACGAGGGATGCGTTCCCGCTCTAGCGAGGTTCCCGCTTGAGGCTTTCGGTGGCGGGAATGCCGATCACGTCACCGGCAACCAGTATCTCCACGCGACGGTTCTGCTGGCGTCCGCCGGCGGTCTCATTGGAGGCCACGGGGCGCTCCTCGCCGAAGCCCCGACTGGCGATAGCCATACTGGAGAGTCCCTGCTGAACCAGGTAATCACGCGCCGAGGCGGCGCGCCGCTCGGAGAGCCCCTGGTTGTACTCATTGCTGCCTACGCTATCGGTATGACCCTCAACCTCAAGCATCAGACCGTGCTGGGCCAGAATGATTCCTGACACCTTGGCCAGCTTCTCGCGCGCCTCCGGCCGAAGCTCGGAGCGGTTGAAGGCGAAGAGCACGTCGGGCATGCTGATGACCAGACCGCGGGCGGTCTCACGGGTCTCAAGAATCAGGTTGAGTTGCTCCAGCATACGGGCGCGCAACTGGGCCTGCTCGCGGGCAGAAGTAGCAGCCTGCTCGGCGGCTTGCTCGCGGGCACGGCGTGCGGCTTCTTCGGCGGCGCGCTTGTCGCTCTCAGCCTGAAGGCGTTCGCCCTCGGCGGCAGCCCGTTGCTGCTCGGCAGCAGCCTTGTCACGCTCTGCCTGGGCGCGACGAGCGGCTTCGGCGCCGGCATCCGCCTTGGCCTGTGCCTCGGCGGCCTGCACACGTGCCACGCGCTCCTCCTCCCGGCGCTTGACGGTAATGAGGCGTGCGTCTTCCGCTGTCTGGGCCGATTCGCGCGCGGCCATGATCACCGACCGTTTTCCAGCCTTGCGAAGCTGGTAGTCCTCGGCCTGCTGCAGGAGCCGTGCCGCTTTTTCATAGCTGGAGGAGGCATACTGCTCCGCCCCCGCCCAGCGCGCAATGCGCACGGCATTGCGGGCCTCATGCAGCTCCAGAGGCGTCTTGCGGTCGAGGGCAAGAGGCACCAGTTGGTCCGGGGTTACGTTGAGGGTGTACTGGCCGCGCTGCAGCAGATCGTAGCGCGCCTCGATCTCCTCGATCTTGCCGCGAGTGTCCTTGCGCACGACGTTCTCCATGACCACGACGTCGCTGGGCTGGGTGACGGCAAAATGCGGCTCGGCGGTTATCACCATGCCGAAGGCCTGCAGCTCGGTAGTGACGTTGAGCTTGCTCCCGGCATCGCTGCTGAGCAGCACTTCACCTAGGTTCGTGGCCCGGCCCTCCGGGGTGATTGCCCACATCACGTACGTCAGGTATTCGGGGCCGAACTGGGTAGCAGGCGTCAGATCGTCGAACTCCACTTCAATCTCGATGTAGCCCTTCTTGCTTTCGACTTTGGCTTCGCCGCGGGCCTTGGGAAGCAGCGGCGTGCCCTGGAAGTCGATGGTGGTGGACCCGCCGCGATGGCGGTAGTTGATGGCCTTGGTGGTGCGTCCGATCACGGTCACGCGATAGACCGGCACGGAATCACCCTGCGGGGCCGGCTCCACGCGCTGCACTTGACCCTGACCCGGTGCGGGAAGTCCCAGCAGGCCGAACGTAATAAAAGCAATGAGGAATTTGCGAATCATGCCACCTCTCCTCTCATGAAAAAAAGTAGGTTGAGAGGACAGGGGCCTGTTCCCGCGGGCCCGGGCGAGTCCGCCGGAGCAGAGAGAGCGCCACACCAGATGTGCGTGCCACTCCTGCCCCTGTCCCGTTGCCGTCCGAGATGCGACGGCTGGGTGCCGGAACGTTTTCAGGCCGCGGCGGTCTGAGTAGGGAGAAGAAGATTCTCCCCGGGTGAAGCGGCGCAGTTCCGGCGCCCTTGCACCCACCGGTGTCCGATGAGCGCCCTTCTTACGAGGAAACCTCGCTAAGAAGGGCCATAGTGTTGAGATGGCCGAAACAGCCCTCGGGCTGCCTGAGCAAATCCTTTAAATGAAATGAGATGTGAGAATCTTTTGGGGCGATGGAAGAGGGTGATCCGCGGGCTAGAGATTGATCTCCATGCCCTCGGCGGCGGCGCGCACGCTGGGATAGTAGCTGCGGGCCTGGGTGACGATGTTGTCAATCAGCGCGTCGCTGTGGTCGGGGTCGTGGTGGAAGAGGATGAGTTCTTTGGCGCCGCTTTCCATCACGATGTTCACGCCTTCGCGCCAGGTGGAGTGTCCCCAGCCGCGCTTGGAGGCCTCGTACTCCTCGGGCAGATACTGCGCGTCGTAGATGAGCACGTCGGCGCCCTCGGCCAGCTTGCGCACGTTCTTGTCGAACTGCGGCGGGCCGGGCTCGTTGTCGGTGGCGTAGACCAGGACCTTGTTCTCGGTCTCGACCCGGAAGCCCAGGCAGCCCTGGGGATGGTTGAGCCAGCGGGTCTGCACGACACAGTGGTCGAAGGCGATCTTGTCTTCCTCGATCTCGTAGAAGTTGCGATGCGCGGCCATTTCGTCCATCTTCACGGGAAAGTACGGGTCGGCCATCTGCTCTTCGATGGCCACCTGCAACCCGCGCGATTTACCCGAAGAGTGAAAGAAAAAATAGTTCTCCTTGTTCACATAGAGCGGTAGGAAGAAGGGAATGCCCTGGATGTGGTCCCAGTGAAAATGCGAGATGAACACGTGCGCGTGGATGGGATTCTTGCCGTATTCCTGCAGAAGCTGCTTGCCCAGCACACGGAATC
>JBOGLL010000166.1:0-5489 GCA_050746065.1 Terriglobales bacterium
TAAGGTGGAGATGCGCTCGCGCTCCGGCGCGGCCTTGGCGGCGGGAGTGGTTGTGGGGGCCGCCGTGGGCACGGGGTCAGGGGCCGCGGGAGGCGGAGCGGGAGCTTCGACGGCGTCTTCGCTGTCGGTACCGCCCACTAATTCGAAGGCCTTGCCCTCCTCGGCAGCGATTTCGGCGGCGTGCTCGATCTCGTACTGCGATTTTTCGTCGTCGGTCAGGGCCATGAACTCGGCCGTATCCTCGCCCAGGGACTCGAGCGCGGACTTGATCTGGGCTGTCTCCTGATCGTTCAGGTGAGGATTGGTGGCCAGGGCGTGCAGCACGTCGGCCGAGCGGCGCACCCGCGCGCTGGCCAGCATCATGTCCACGATCTCGCGTGACCCGCTCTGGCCCATCTCCACCAGGCGCACCTCGCGCACGCTGGGATTCTCCAGCAGGGCCGGGACCAGCCGGGGGCGGCGGTTCTCGGGCGCAATGAAGTACTCCAGCACCTGCCACGGCGTCTGGTGGTTCTGCGCCACGGCCAGGCAGGCATTCTCGTCCCAGCCGGCCAGCGTCATGCGCGCGGCCTCGGCGAACACCGGCGTGGTGGTGAGGTGGACGAGGATCTCGATCATCTCGTCGGCGGGGACGGCCAGCGCACCCTTGGAAGCTGAGCGCATCACGTTGGCGGGCACCGCCGACTGCTGGATCAGATCGATCATTCTGGACATGGACTGGTTCGCCTCAACGCTGCAATCCTTCGCGAGTAAACGCAAGCTTGCGGACTTTGGGTTCGCCGGTGAGCGGCGGTAAGGCTTCCCCGTTGAAGGAAACCTCCACTGCGCTCACGTCGCCCAGTTTTAGCTCAATTTTCTCCCGTGCGCGGACTTCTTTTTCGCCACCAGCGGCGAGCGTGACTTCCTCACGCTGACCGTCGGCCGTGATTTCCACCCAGCATTCGCCGCGCGCCCGGAGGTGCACCGTAAAGTCCTCAGCCACGGCCGTCGCGCGGTCGGCAACGGGCGGCGGATTCCCGGGAGGCTTCGCTTGCGAACCGGCGGCTTGCGCAGAAGCCGGTCCCGGCAGGACCGCGGAATTGCTCCCCAGACGCGTCTCCTGGCGGGCGGGCCTGGGCGTGAGCCAGCCGGTCGAGTAGAGCCACCATCCAGCGTATCCCAGGGCGGCCACCAGCAGCGCGGTGATGGCGATGGCGAGCAATCGCCGGCGCCAAAGGTCTTCCGACGAAGCATCGGCTTCGCTCTCAGAGACTTCGGCGGGCGCCGTCTCCAGTCCGGAGGCGATCAGGTAGTCGGCGACCGCCTCCTCCTCGTCGAGGCCCAGAAAGCGCGCATACGCGCGCACAAAACCCTTGTTGAAAATGCCTCCGGGCAGGCGGTCGAAATCTTCGTCCTCCAGCGCCCGCAAAGAACGGGTCCCGATCTTGGTGGCCTGAGCAATCTCGTCCAGCGAGACGCCGCGCATTTCGCGTTCGCGCTTGAGTCGCTGGCCGAAAGTTCCCATGGGAACGGTCTCCGAGGCTGGATCCGGTAGCGCGCAAACCCACCGGCGAGGAGAAGAACGCGGCCATCATAGGTTTGGAGAAATGGAGTGTCAATCTCTGACATTCCGAGCGAGCCTGGAGTGCCCGGAGCCCGCAACCGCCAGCGACGGACACTCAGGACGGGTCGAGGAATCCCTCTGGGCAGTCCGGTGCCCTGGAGTAGGGATTCCTCGGCTCGCGCTCCGCGCCCTGCCTTCGTTCCAGGCTTGGCGCGCTCGCTCGGAACATTAAGGAGGCCGTTCCCCCTATGGTTCCGGGCGGTGTCCGCTACTAAAGTTATGTTGCCGCGCCAAAAACAGGCCGCTTATAATACGCGGCACCTGGCATTGCGGCGCCCTGGCGCTGCGGAACAGCTCCCCATATGGCCGCGGAAGGGCTCGACCCAAAACGGCAGGTCCTGGAGATCGGCGTCTTCCACGACGTGGCCAAGGCCCTGACCTCGTCCCTTAACCTGGATTCCATCCTGCAGACCATCCTGGAAAAGATGGCGGCCCACTTCCGCCCCGATAACTGGTCGCTGCTCATGGTGGACGAATCCAAAGGAGAGCTCTACTTCGCCATCGCCGTAGGCGAGGCTGCACAATCGCTCAAGAACCTGCGGCTGAAAGTAGGGGAAGGCATTGCCGGATGGGTGGCACTGCACGGCGAACCCCTGATCGTGCCCGATGTGTACACCG
Source organism: Terriglobales bacterium (assembly GCA_050746065.1). Lineage (GTDB taxonomy): Bacteria > Acidobacteriota > Terriglobia > Terriglobales > Acidobacteriaceae > CAZXVY01. The sequence continues at coordinate 2,222 of JBOGLL010000166.1, forward strand.
ATCCGCGCTTCGCCAAGCGCATTGACGAAATGACCAAGTGGCAGACCCGCTCCATCATTTGCCTGCCGCTCAAGTCACGGCAGCGGGTGCTGGGCGTGATCCAGCTCATCAACTGCCCGATGGAAGCCATGGGCGACAGGGAACTGTTCTTCCTGCAGGCGCTCTCCGACTACGCCGCCATCGCCATTGACAATGCCCGCTCGGTAGAAAAAATCCAGGAGCTGACCATCACCGATGATGTGACCGGGCTCTACAACGCCCGCCACCTCTATAAGACGCTGGAAGCCGAGGTCTACCGCTCGGCGCGGTTCGGCTATGAATTCAGCGTGATCTTCATTGACCTCGACCACTTCAAGCAGGTCAACGACACCCACGGGCACCTGGCGGGAAGCAAGCTGCTGACCGAGATCGGATTCAAGATCAAGATCCACCTGCGCCTGATTGACTACGCCTTCCGCTATGGCGGCGACGAGTTCGTGATCCTGCTGCCGCAGACCGGCAAGGAGGCCGCGCTGGTGGTGGGCCGGCGCTTGCAGGACGTCTTCCGCCAGAGCGCTTTCCTGCAGGAAGAAAACCTGAACCTGAAATGCCGCGCCAGCATGGGCATCGCCACCTACCCCGACGACGCCAAGAGCGCCCATGAGATCATCCGTCAGGCCGACGAGATGATGTACATGGTGAAGAACTCTACCCGCGACAATATCGCCGTCACCCAGATGGGGCTGATGCGGTAGGGTTTCTGGTTTCTGGTTTCTCGTTTCAGGTTTTTTGAGAAACGAGAAACGAAGAACGAAAGCCTGGGATTATTCCTTTCTCTTCTGCAACTCTGCTGGCTTGCTTTCCTTTTCGGGAGCTGTGATGGCCGGTTTCCACGCAGTGGCGTTGACGGGTGCGGCGGGGTCCACGCCGAAATCCCACACATAGAGGTTGATTTCTTTCTCGCCCAGCATCTCCACCAGAGCGTACTCGCCGGGCTCGATGGGCTCCTGGGGAGTGACCTTGGCCCAGCCACCTTCCATGGGCAGGACGTTCACCGCAACGAAGTTTTGCTTTTGCGACATCTTGCCGGTGAGCGAAATCTTGAGGTTGCCGAGATGGCGGGTGGTCTTCCTGGGTTTGGCGCGCAGGATGCGGTAGCGTGTCCGTTCCGGCGGATTGAAACTCTCGTTTTCTCCGGCGGGGTTGGGAGGCGTTTCTAGGGTGGCTGTCGCGGGAGCGTCGCCGCCTTCGAGGTTCACGTAGAAGACCGGCTTCACGAGGTGTGCCTGCACCGCGGCGCGCGTCCCGTTCAGCACGATGGACTGCTGCACGCCGCTGAAGGGGTTCAGCGCCGCGCGCAGGATGTTCTTGCCGCGCTCGGGATTGAGTTCGCCGCCGTTCTGCTCCAGTTGTACCAGTTGCTGCTGGCCCTGATAGGTATCAAGCAGGAAGACGCCGCCGCTCAGGGGCAGTCGCAAACCGGGTGCGACCACGGGAGAGAGGGCTTCCTCAGCGCGACGCTCGGCGTCGCTCTCCTCGGCGATCGCCTGCGCTTCCGCCTTGAACTTCCCTTCCTTGCGGTCGCGCTCGTACTGCTCGGTAGCCGGCCAGTCTACGAGGCGGTAGGGAAGCTCCTCCCACATGAAACGCTCGGCACTGTAGTAGCGGACGCGGTCGCCCTTCACCTCGTACTGGGTGATCTTCTGGAAGGTGCCGTCCTTGAGAATGAGGCGCTGGGGATGCTGCTGGGCGAGGGTAGCCGCCGATGCCAGCAGCAGGGCCGCCAGCAGCAGGCGTAAGACAAGCGAAACCATAGTCAAACCAGTGTACCCCGGGCGCAGAAGCCACTCAGTACGATGCATCCGCTGTCCAAAAGGACAACTGCGGGGGGTGTGCCGGGCCTAAACGAGGTTTCCCTTCCCGGCCTTTTCTGGCATAATTGGTCGTGCACCCCAACCGGCAGCACAATCCAATCCAACAACTGAAGATGAGGCGGGAATGCCAGCAAAGTGACCGCGCTTTGCGGGCGTTTGAGCCCGCAGCGGTCATCCTGAGCGCGGCAAAGGACCTACTTCGGTTGTCGAAAGGTCAAAAGCATGGCGGCTAAGTACATCTTTGTGACGGGTGGTGTGGTGTCTTCCCTGGGCAAGGGACTGGCGGCATCCTCGCTGGGATGCCTGCTCGAGAGCCGCGGACTCAAGGTCACCCTGTTGAAGTTTGATCCCTACCTGAACGTGGATCCGGGCACCATGTCGCCGTTCCAGCACGGCGAAGTCTTCGTCACCGACGATGGCGCGGAAACCGACCTCGACCTGGGACACTACGAGCGCTTCACCCACGCCAAGCTCAGCCGCGACAACAACTGGACCACCGGCCGCATCTACGAGCAGATCATCGCCAAGGAGCGCCGCGGCGACTACCTGGGCAAGACCGTGCAGGTGATCCCGCACGTCACCAACGAAATCAAAGCTGCGATGAAAAAAGTGTCGCAGGACGTGGACGTGGCTATCATCGAGATCGGGGGCACGGTGGGCGACATCGAGTCGCTGCCCTTCCTGGAAGCCATCCGCCAGATGCGTCAGGAGCTGGGCCGCGACCACACCCTGTTCGTACACGTCACGCTGGTGCCGTGGATCGGCGCCGCCAGCGAACTGAAGACTAAGCCCACGCAGCACTCCGTGAAAGAACTGCTGAGCATCGGGATCCAGCCGGACATCCTGCTCTGCCGCACCGACCGCTACCTGGGCAAGGACATCAAGTCAAAGATCGCGCTCTTCTGCAACGTCGAAGAAGACGCTGTCATCACCGCCAAGGACGTGGCATCCATCTACGAAGTGCCGCTGGTGTTCGCGCGCGAAGGTGTGGACACTCTGGCGCTCAAGTACCTGCGCATCGAAGCCAAAGACCGTGACCTTTCGCAGTGGGAAGAGCTTGTCCATCGCGTCTACAACCCCAAGGACGTAGTGAACATCGCCATCGTAGGCAAGTACGTGGAGTACGAGGATTCCTACAAGTCGCTGAAAGAGGCGCTGGTCCACGGCGCGCTCGCCTTCAACCTGAAGTTGAATCTGACCTGGGTGGAGGCCGAGGGTCTGGAGACAAAGGACCCGGACGACCGTTCGTGGGAGTCGCAGCTCGAAGGTTACGACGGCATCCTGGTACCCGGCGGATTCGGCAAGCGCGGCATTGCCGGCATGCTGAACGGCATCCGCTACGCGCGCGAGAAAAAGGTGCCTTACTTTGGCATCTGCCTGGGCATGCAGACGGCGTGCATCGAGTTCGCGCGCAA
>JBOGLL010000167.1:0-5473 GCA_050746065.1 Terriglobales bacterium
CCACCCGCAGAAGGCTGCGTAGAACAGGTTCTGCTGGACCCGCGTGGGAAATTGGGGCAGAGACAGGGTGTGCTCGTAGATTCCGTGGGTGCGGGCGAAATCGGGGCGCACCAGGCGTAACTGGTTGCGGCCGCGGCGGAAGGGCCGCACCAGGGGGCGCAGGACGTCTTTCACCGGCATCGGAACCAAAGGCTCGATGACCTGATGGATCAGGAGCCAGGAGGGAGTCAGGGAATAGTTGGCAGCATCGGAGCGGAGCTGACGCATCATGGTCAGCAACCTTCCCCGGCGCGTCAACTCGGCCAGGTGGCTGAAACCCGAGACCAGGACCTCGTCTCCGCCGATTCCTTCGAGCAGGACGCGCATTCCGCGGTGCTGTATCTGCTTCATGGCCGGGATAAATGGGTGACGGGTGAGCGAGTACAGGACATCGGGATAGTCGAACGCGCGCTCGAAGTCGGCCGCAGCTGGGTCGGCGCCATGGGCAAAGCCGACTCCCTCCAGTCCCCACCGCCGGTTGACTTCGCTGATGTATTCAGTCTCGTCACAGGGGAGTCCAGGGTAGAGCTGCGAAAACGTAACCAGCTTTCCGCCGCCCGCTAGGCCGTCCCGGGCCAGCGCCGCCCCGGTGCACACGATGGAGGAAGAATCCATGCCGCCGCTGAGGCAAGCGGCGATGTCCCCGTTGACGCGCAGAGTGGCGCGCACCGAATCCCGGAAAAGCTCCAGAAAGTGCTCCGTGTACTGGTCGTCGTTGGCGTAATGGAGGGAGCGGCTGGGATCCACGTCCCAATAGCGGACCGTGCGCAGCGCGCCGCCTTCGACGATCAAGCAGTGGGCCGCTGGGAGCCGGAACAAGTCCTGGTACAGGGTCTCGGTGAAATCTCCGTAGTCCAGGCACAGGAACCTGGCCAGCAGGACAACGTTGACCCGCGGCTGGAATTGAGGATCTTCGAACAGAGGCTGCATCTCGGAAGCGAAAGCCAGGGTCTTGCCGTCGGAGCGGTAGAAGAAAGGTTTGTTTCCCAGCGGATCGCGGGCACAAAAGAGGCGCCGCTTCCGTCCGTCCCAGATGGCAAAGGCGAAATCACCGAGCAGACGGGTTGGACAGGCCTCGTCCCAGCATTCGTAGGCCTTCAAAACCAGTTCGGCGTCGGTGTCGTCGCGGAGCCGGCCGCCGGCGGCTTCAATGGCGGCTTTCAACTCGTCCCGATTGTCGATGCGCCCGTCGAGCACCAGGCAGAGTTGGCCGGTTTCGTCCCGCAAAGGCTGGGTTTCGTGGAGTGACTCCGGAGTGGCGTGCAGCATGCGGTGGACGAAGCCCACGGCGTTCTCGCGCCAGGATCCGGACCCATCGGGTCCGCGGTGCGCGAGTGCAGCGCTCATGGCGTGCAAGAGGGATGCATCCACAGGGCGTCCATCGAGGCTGATGATGCCGGCGATTCCGCTCATGGTGACTTGGGTGGAAGGCTCGAGGCTTAACGGGTTCCTACGGCGGGTAACGGCGCGTAGCCGGTTTCATTTCCACCCAGCAGGACGCGGCCCTCACACTCTACCCAGGCGTGGGCCCGAAAACTATCGTCGCCACGGTTGTCGACTCCCAGGCAAATACGGGCGGGATAGCCTTCGCTCCGCAGCAGGTCGCGGGCCACGAGCGCCTGCACCAGACAGGTTGCTCCGGGCACGTAGCGGGCCGCCGCCGACACCGCCCATGCGACCCGCTCGGCAGGAACCGCATGTACCGGCTTTCGCGAAGCCAAGGACCGATCCGACTCCTTCATGCGTGGGCGCCAATAGGAGAAGGGAAGCAAGCGCAGTCCCGCGCTGATCCATGCCTCCCGTCCCACAGCTTTCATCAGGAGTTTGCGCTCGCTGCCCGGCAGAGCCAGGAACTTACGCAGTCGGCTCACTTCGCACCTCGATCAGGCCGGCATCCTCGAGCCGTCCCAGAAGATCCAACAGGTCGTTTTCACAGCGGCTGGCTTCGACCTCGAACTCACGGGTGACGATCTCCACCAGTTCTCCCACGGTTTTCGGCTGCTGCAACGCGTTCCACACGGTGGCACCCACGGGATTCAGGCCGTAATACACGCCTTTTCCGAGATGCAGCACGACGGCTTCGTCCTCCAGCGTGCAGGAAATCTGGTCGCTGACTGCGACCACGGTGGTGTTGTGTGTGAGAGTTGCCTTCATTTCAGCGCTTCTCCTCCGGTCAGCACCGCACAATCTTGGGGGAGGAGATGTTGCGTGTTGCATTGCGGGTATCCACTACCAGCTTTGCTTCCTTGACGATGTGCGCGTAGTCGTAATCGGAGTGGTCGGTGATGATCACCACACAGTCGAACCGGCCCAGATTGTCCAGGGGGGTCGAGGTCAGGTGGTAGTCGTATTTTCTGCCCTTGCCCAGCGTGGGGAAATAGGGATCGTTATAGCTGACCTCGGCTCCTTCCGCCTGCATGAGCTCCATGACCTTCAGCCCGGGCGATTCACGCAGGTCGTCCACGTCCTTCTTGTAAGCCACTCCCAGCACCAAAACCTGCGACCCGTTCAGCGCCTTGCGGTGCCGGTTGAGGGCGCCGGCAATGGCGGAGACTACGTGGTAGGGCATGGCGGTATTGATCTCGCCGGCCAGTTCGATGAAGCGGGTCTGGAAGTCCCATTGCCGCGCCTTCCAGGAGAGATAAAACGGGTCCACGGGAATGCAGTGTCCGCCCAGTCCGGGGCCGGGATAGAACGGCTGGAAACCAAAGGGCTTGGTGGAGGCCGCGGCGATCACTTCCCAGATGTCGATGTTCATCCTGAGGCAGAGCAGCTTGAGCTCGTTCACCAGCGCGATGTTCACGCAGCGGTAAATGTTCTCCAGCAGCTTGGTCATTTCCGCAGCCGCGGGCGTGGAAACGCGCACCACGCGGTTGAAGATGGTCCCGTAGAGAGCTTCGGCCATGGCGGCTGCAATCGAATCCATTCCGCCCACGACCTTGGGAATCTCGCGGCGGGCCACGCTGTCATTGCCCGGGTCCTCGCGTTCCGGCGAATAGGCGGCGTAAAAAAACTGATCTCCGGTGGAATCGTTGCGCGCCACCTTCAGGCGGGAGGGATTCTTGCCTTCCAGGATGGGCACCAGGACTTCCTCCGTCGTGCCCGGGTACGTGGTGCTCTCCAGGACGATGAGCTGTCCCGGCCTGAGACGCGCAGCAATGGCCTCGCCGGTGGCGGTGATGAATTGCAGGTCGGGCTCACGCGATTCAGTGAGCGGCGTGGGAACGCAGATGATGATGGCGTCCATTTCCGCCAGGTGCGAATAATCGGCCGTGGCGGAGAAGCCGCGCGCGCGGGCGGCGGCAATGTCGGTCGGAGGAATGCGGTAGATGTAGGACTTACCGCTGCTCAGCGTCTCCACCTTGCGGGGATCGATGTCGAACCCTGTGACCGGGAACTTCTCTTCACTGAAGAGCAGGGCCAGGGGCAGGCCGACGTATCCGAGTCCGATAACACCAATGCGCGCCTGGCGCGCCTGGATGCGGGCCTTCAGGGTGCTGGTGTGTGCGTTCGAGGCTGCGCTCTGCGAGGCCGGTCTCTTCATGCGAAAGAAATTGTAGCATGCCGATTCGCGGCTCTTTTTCTCGCTTGTTTGGGAGGCCAAAGCCATCTTCCGACGTGTGCCCATGACGCCCAATCGCGCTATAATCTGGCGTGGTGAGACCTTGTCGCACCCTCGTAGCCAGTCTCCTGGTCCTGCTAGGGGCTGGAGTCCCACTCGCGGCCTGCCTGTTGCCGGGAGCCACGCTCACGACAGAAGAGCAGGAATGCTGCCGCGCCATGGCCGGTGCTTGCGAGGGTCACCAGTCCAGCCATTCCTGCTGCAAGACCGTGGCTCGCCCTGCACCGGAAGCAGTGACCGCGAAAGCGGTGGACGCGGCAAGACCTGCGGCGAGCTCTCTTTACCTTGCGACCATGCATCCCTGGTTCACTCCGATTGCCGCTGGGGTGCCGCGTGAGGGGTTGTCGCATATTCACTCGCCACCCGGCGCCGCTGAATCTCTGAATACAATCCTTCGAATCTAGGAATACAATCCTTCGAATCTAGACGCTCTGTGTGGTCCACGGAAGATGTGGACGTGTGTCCACGCAGAGCGGCCTTGGTCCAGGCCAGCTCGAGATCTGGAGGAAACATGAGAGAGATTCGTCCGTTCCTGGTTTTCTTGTTGCTCCTCAACGCCGTTTCCGTGCTGGCCGAAGACCAGCCGGACGAGCCGCTGGCCCGTGCCCTCGACACGTTCTTGCGGCAGGAGCCCGCTTCGCATTCTTCGCCGCGCGTGCAACCGATGACGTTGGCGGAATTGGAAGCGGTGGCCGTTCAGCAGAGTGCGGAGATCACGCTCGCGGCGCGGCAGGCGGCTCTGGCACAGTCCCGCATCGGAGCCGCTGGCGCGCTCGAGGACCCGCAGTTCATGTTTCGCGGATGGGGCGTACCCCTGGCAGCACCGTGGGATTTCAACCGCGCACAAAACATGTTCATGGTCTCGCAGCCGTTGCCGGGTTGGGGCAAGCGCGCCATGCGTTCGGATATTGCCGCACAAGAAGTCGCCACAGCAGGCGTAATGCTGGAAGCAAAGCGGCGAGAGATCACGGCCCGGGTGCGGACCGCCTACTACGATCTGTTGCTCAGCCGTGACGAAGTTCGGCTTCACCATGAGCAGGTGGCGCTCGCGCGCCAGGCGCTGGAATCAGCCCGCATCCGGTACACGGTTGGCCGTGTGCCCCAGCAGGACGTGCTCAAGGCCCAGATCGCCCTCACCAAGCTGGTCGGGCATCTGGTGGACTTCGAGCAGGCAGGCCAGTTGGCCCGCGCCGCCTTGAATACCCTGATGGGGCGACTGCCGGACGCGCCATTGGACGTCGTGGGCGCCTACCAGACGCCTGCGGCTCTCCCCAGTCTTGCGGACCTGGAGGAAATCGCAATCGCCCGCCGGCCCGAACTGCTCGCCGTCGAATCGCAGATCAAGCGTGAAGAACTGGCCCTCAAGCTGGCGCGCAAGGCGTACACCCCGGATTTCACCGTCAGCGCCGGTTACATGCTCCAGCCCACCGGCTCGCCCCAGCGCAATGCCTACATGGCCGAGTTCTCGCTCAATCTGCCCTGGCTGAACCGCCGCAAGCACGACTCGGAGATCAGTCAGGCACAGTCGGCGCAGGCACTGCGACGCGCCGAGTATGACGCTATTCGTGCTGTCGTGCTGCAGCAGATCCAGGAGGCGCTCATCCGGGCGCGATCCGCCAAGCGTTTGGCGGACCTCTACCGGGATACGCTGCGCCCGCAGGCCCAGGCCACGTTCAAGGCTGCGAACGCCGCCTATCAGACGGATCGCACGGATTTTCTCAATCTGCTCGACAGCCAGAACACGATGCTCGAGGTGGAGTACGCCTACTACCGCGCGCTGGCCGAGTTTGAGAGGCGTCTGGCGGAGCTGGA
>JBOGLL010000168.1:0-3791 GCA_050746065.1 Terriglobales bacterium
GGTAGTGCTCCTCGCGGTATTCGTTCTCCAGCGTGTCGGGCGTAGGATCGCGCCGGATCCAGAACTGCTCGATGAAGTTCTCCCGCTCTTCGTCGTTGGAGAACTGCTTGAACGCCTGCATCTCCTCTTCCAGGATGATCCAACGCACGTCCTGCTCGAGCCAATTCTTGTAGTTTTGGCCCAGCTCCTTCTTGAGCTTCTTCTCCTGCTCTTTCTTCTGTTTTTCGGTCTTCTGGCGCTGGAGGGGGTCTTCTTCCTGGGAGCCGGTGTTCTGGGGGGCAGCCGCACCGTTCAACACCAGCAGGCCAAGAAGGAACAGAACGAACAGGCTGCGCAGACGCATGGACAGCATCAGAGGGAGACTCCTTTGGACAGTGTAGATTCTAGGCGCTTGTTGCTGTGAAATCAAGAGTTTAACCCGTGCCCCAGGACGCCCGGCCGGGAGCCCGGGATCCGATTCTTTTCCGGATGCCCGGCCCTGCCGGAAAGTTGCCCTCAAGTCCCATCCGGCCCCACGAAATCATGCAGCCCGGCAGAGAACTCGATATAATCGAAACCGGTTTGGTACTCCACCGTTCCCCCAAGTCTCATCAGGCGAAACTTTTGGGGGACTTTTCACGTATTCACAGCGCAGGGGATTCTGCGCCATTCGCGCCCGCGGCCAACGCGGTGCTGCGAGGCTGAGACAGGCAAAATGAACTGGAAGAAGATCGGACTTATCGGCGGAGGTGTAGTGGCCGTTCTCGGCATTGTGGGCTTCTCTGTCCAGCAGAGCCGCAAGAACGTGGTGGAAGTGCAGTTGGGGAAGGTGGAGCGGCGTGACCTGGCGCAAGTGGTGACGGCGTCGGGCGAAATCAAGCCCAAGACCTACGTCAACATCAGCGCCAACGCCTTCGGCAAGATCGTGAAACTGCACGTGCGCGAGGGCGACCATGTGAAGCAGGGCCAACTCCTGGCGCAACTGGAGAACGTGCAATCCGCGGCCGACGTGGCCGCCATGAGCGCCTCCTTTGGGGCCTCACAGACCGATGCCGTGGCCGCCGACGCTGCGATGAAAACGGCGCAGGCTGATCTGAACCGCGCCCGCGCCGACTACGAACGCACTCAGCTCGACTACACTCGCGCCGAGGGCTTGTACAAAGCGCAGCTCATTTCCAAGGCCGAATACGATAGCCGCAAGAACGCCTTTGAGTCGGCCGACGCAGGCAAGGCCCAGGCGGAAGCTCGCATCGCGCAGTCCAAGGCACAGCGCGAATCGGCCATGGGCCGGATCGGCCAGGCGCGCGCCACCCTTACGCGAGCCTCCGACGTGCTCAGCAAAACGGTGTACACGGCTCCCTACGACGGCGTGGTCACCAACCTGCCGGTGCGCGAGGGCGAGACCGTGGTGATCGGTATCCAGAACTCGCCTGGCAGTACCCTGATGACCATCGCCGACCTGAGCGTGATCACCGCCGAGGTCAAGGTGGATGAAACCGACATCGTCAACGTGAAACTGGACCAGACGGCGGAAGTCACCATTGATGCCATCCCCGGCAAGACCTTCCAAGGCAAGGTGACGGAGATCGGCAACATCGCCGTGATCCGCTCCACCGGACTGGCCTCCTCGCAGACCACCACCGGGAGCCAGGAAGCCAAGGACTTCAAGGTGGTGGTGACGCTGGACGAACCGCCCGCCAATCTGCGGCCCGGACTCTCCGCCACCGCGAAGATCACCACCGCCCGTCGCAACGGCATCCTGGTGATTCCCATCCAGGCGCTCACCATCCGCCAGAAATCGGACCTGGAAAAGAAGGCGGAGAAGGACGCCGCCCAGGCCGCGGCGCCGCCCAAGAGCGGGGAGAAGAAGGAAGAGTTGCAGGGCGTCTTCGTGGTGAAGGAAAACAAGGCGGAGTTCATCAAGGTGGAGACCGGCATCACGGGCGTCACCGACATCGAGGTCGTCAGCGGCCTGAAAGAAGGCGACGAGATCGTGACCGGCAGCTACCGTGTGCTGCGCACGCTGCGCAACGGCGCCGGCGTGAAGAAAGAGAAGGCTGCAGACCGGAAGCCGGACGAAGAACCGTCGTAACCAAACTGGGCAGTCAACGTCTAACAGCGGAAAGGAACCGGTCTTGAACCTGGGTCCGGACAATCGGGAGAAAGAAATGGCCACGCAACTGATCGGCGCTCCGGAGAGCGCGGTGCACCCACCTCCCAACTCCATGATGATCAAAACCGAGGGCCTGTGGAAGACCTACGACATGGGCGCCGAGGAAGTCCACGCCCTGCGCGGCGTGGACATGGAGATCCCCCGCAACGAGTACGTGGCCATCATGGGCCCTTCGGGCTCGGGCAAGTCCACGCTGATGAACCTGATCGGCTGCCTGGATACGCCCACCAAGGGACAGTACTGGCTGAATGGCCAACTGGTCAGCGATCTGGACGATGATGAACTGGCCCGCATCCGCAACAAGGAAATCGGCTTCGTGTTCCAAACCTTCAACCTGCTGGCCCGGGCCACCGCCCTGCACAACGTGGAGCTGCCACTCATCTACAACGGCACGCCCGCTGCCCAGCGCATCGAGCGCGCCCGGGAAGCCCTGCGTCTGGTGGACCTGGAAGACCGCATAACCCACAAACCCAACGAACTCTCCGGCGGCCAGCGCCAGCGGGTGGCCATCGCCCGCGCCCTGGTGAACCATCCTTCCATCATCCTGGCCGACGAGCCCACCGGCAACCTCGATTCGCAGACCGGAGCCGAGATCATGGCGCTGTTTGACCGCCTGCACAGCCAGGGGAACACCATCATCCTGGTCACCCACGAACACGACATCGCCGAGCACGCCCACCGCGTCGTCCACATCCGCGACGGCAAGGTGGAAAGCGACGAGCGGCGGAGCTAGCGCGGTGTAGCCGCCCCGCCCCCGCCGGACCCGTGTGGAAGCGGGCGACCTCGGTCGCGTACGTGCTTGACAATCATCACGCTTCCCACTACGCTCCGTCTGCTTCACCGCACGACCGCAGCAGACCCCAGGGTGTAAGACCGTAGTTCTTCTCGACAATCGCCAGCTGAAGGGAGAACTGTATGGTCAGGGCTCGACTCGCCACACTCGCTTTCCTGCTGGTTGTCACGCTTACGGCAGTCTTCTTCTGGCGCTCATCAGACCAAGTCCAGGCCCAGGGCGGGCCCGCGCCCATCTGCGACGTCACCTGTTCCCCTGACCCTGACTCCGGAACATACGCCGGCACCATCGCCGCATCCCCAAGCTGCCCAACGCGCGTGGGCTGTCTAGTTCCATCGTGCCCCGCGAGCCCCGCCACCCAGGCGACCCGAAGATGTTGGTTCTCCCCGGCAGCGAGAGTCCCAACTACGCCGTGCGCATCCTGAGCCTGCCTGGCCGCAATGGCTTCGACCTGAACTTGACGCTTCACCAGAACAGCCGCGTCTGGACCCACGATTCCGTCAACGCCACCATGACCTTCAACGCCGACCGCGACTTCCCCAGCTACGGTTTCCGGCTGGACTTCGGCTACCTCGAGTTCGACGGTGAAAGCAGCGCCTACATACTCACGGAGGCCGACGGCAGCAAGCGCCTACTCACGTTCACCGCTACCGATTCCTACAATTCCGACGACAGCTCTTACATCAATTACAAACCCTCCACCAAGCTGCTCATTTACAAGAACGGCACACGGGTTACCTATCAGGACTTCCCCAGCCAGCCGGGACAGCTCTTTCGCCCCATCCAGATCAAGGACAGCAACGGAAACTTCATCACTATCACCTACGTCAGCGGCAAGGACCAGGC
>JBOGLL010000169.1:0-4283 GCA_050746065.1 Terriglobales bacterium
TCACGACATCGGCAAGAACCTGGTGGACATCATCCTCTCGAACAACGGCTACCGCGTGGTGAACCTGGGAATCAAGCAGCCTGCGGACACCATCATCGCCGCCGCACAGAAGCACCAGGCCGACGCCATCGGGCTCTCGGGCCTGCTGGTGAAGTCCACGGTAGAGATGAAGTACGTGCTCGAGGACCTGGAGCGGTTGAAGCTGACCTTCCCGGTGATCTGCGGCGGGGCCGCACTGACTCGCAAATACGTTGAAGACGACCTGCGCCGTGAGTACTCCTCGGGCGTGTTCTACGGCGAGGACGCTTTCGCCGGCCTGCATCTGATGGACGACCTCACCGCCACCGACGGCGCCCGCGAACAGCGCATCGCGGATGGCCAGGCGCGCAAGGCGTTCGCTCGCGCTGCCGTCGCTGTGGCGGAAGCTCCGGCACAGCGCTCCGCTGCCGTCCGCACCGACGTCGACATCCCCAAGCCGCGCTTCTTCGGCGTGCGCGTAGAGAAGAACTTCGACTTGAACGAAGTCTTCCGCTACATCAATCCCACGGCGCTGTTCAAGAACCAGTGGCAGCTCAAGACCGCGTCGCAAGAGGACTACGCCCGCCTGGTGGAGCAGAAATACCGCCCGCTGCTGGAGAAACTGCAGGAAGAAGTCGCGACCGCGGGTTGGTTCCACCCACAGGCGGTGTACGGCTGGTTCCCCTGCCAGAGCTCCGGCAACGATGTGATCCTCTACGCACCGCCTCTTTCGGAGGGGCACGGCTCGGTAGGCCGGGCCTTCAGGCCCGGCTCGCGCAGCGATCGTGCCGAAGCTGAAGGAGCAGGAAAAGGGGCTTTAGCCCCTGAGCCAAGACTCAGCGAAATCCAGCGCTTTACCTTCCCGCGCCAGAAAGAAGGACGCCGCCTCTGCATTTCCGATTTCTTCGCGGCGCAGAACTCCGGCCGCATGGACGTGATCGGGCTTTCGGTGGTTACCGTGGGGGCGCGGGCGTCTGAAGAATCTCACAAGCTGTTTGAGGCGGGCGAATACACGCGCTATCTCTACCTGCACGGGTTGAGCGTCGAAACCGCCGAGGCCCTGGCCGAACTTCTGCACAAGCGCATGCGCGAGGAGCTGGGCATCGCCGCGGCCGACTCGCCCAGCATCCGCGACCTCTTCCACCAGAAGTATCGCGGCTCGCGCTTCTCGTTCGGCTATCCGGCGTGCCCTAGTCTCGAGGACCAGACCAAAATCTTCGCGCTGCTCGACCCCGAGCACACCATCGGCGTGCGGCTGACCTCGGGCTACCAGATCGAGCCGGAGCAGTCCACGTCAGCCATTGTGGTGCATCATCCCGAGGCCAAGTACTTCGTGGCATAATCGGTCGAGCCTCTCCCAGCGTGATGTGGCGGGCGCCAATTCACGTGAAAGGAGAGACTGCCGTGAAACACCACTCTGAGGACTCCGACTGCTTTTGAAGTCATGAGCAAGCGGCGCAAGGGCTTCCCATCCGAAACCCGGGTGCAGCGAGGCTTTCCGCGTCGTACACGGCGATAAGGAATTGCAGGAGAAATTGGGCCGGAACGACCCCTGTCCCTGTGGCTCTGGACGCCGGTTTCAAGAACTGTTGCTTGCGCGCCGGACGCTATGACGGGGCGCTGCGCAACGATTACCGTCGTTAAATCAAAGGGCGCGGCTCCTAGGCCGCGCCCGTCATGTCTTGCCGCTTGCCGGCTACGCCCTCTCCAGCACTATCTCGAACGTTACTGCTGAGTGCATGGCCTTGGGGTCGGGATAAACGCGCACCGGTCGCACCAGTTCACGGCTGGTGCACAGTGGGTCTTTGGTGTAGTTCTTGTCCGGATCGCCCTCGAAGACCGGATCGGTAGCGAAGTAGAGTTGCGTGACCAGCGTCTTGCAGCCGGGAGCACTCACCTGGTAGTGGATGTGCTGAGCAACCCGGTCGGGGTAGTGGCCAGGCAGGCTGGTGTCGAAAGCGTACTCGCCCTTCTTGCCGGTTGGGAGTTGGGCGCGGTAATGGAAACCCTGGTTGTCGTATTGACCGAAGGGATCGGTGTGCCAGATCTCCACCAGCGCCTCCGGCAGCACGTCACCACGCGTGTCGTAGACGGCTCCAGCCACGGACAACGGTAGCCCGGGCTCGCCCGCCCGAGCAAGCTGACGGACCTTGGGCGCCCCCGCCTTGTAAAAAGGGCCGAGGTCGTTGGGAGGCGTTGGCTTCAGCTTCCTGCGCTCGGCTTCTTCCCACCATGCCAGGACCCGGGACTCGGTGAGCGGCATGGCCGCCACCAAAACGCCAGCAGCAAAGCATTTGCTCAGTACATCTCGGCGGGAAATCCCAGTAATCGTCATGAATGAAGCCTCCGTCACTACGACGTGCCGAGTCTAGGCTGTCCGGTCTGCTCGTTCAAGCCAAAAGAGCCCCTACCCGTTGAGCAATGCTACTCCCACGCATACCATCAGCGCTGCCGCCCAGCGGCGGCGGTCCACATTTTCGTGCAGGAAAAACTTTGCCGCGATGGCGCTGGTGACGAACGTCAGCGAAGCTGACGCCGGGGCCACCAGGCTCACATCCGCCCAGGAGAGCGCCACCAGCAGGCTGAAGAAGGCCACGGCCATGCAGCCCACGCCCAGCAGGAAGGTCCCATTCCGCAGCACGCGTCCCAGGACGTGGGCCAGACCCGAGCGGCGGCGCAACTCACCCAGGTCGCCGATTCGCTTCATGGCGCGGGAGAGCAACACGTCGCCCGCGGTCGAGGCCAGCACCACCAGCGCAATCGAACCCCAGGTGTACACCTGAGTCATGGCCGTTGCCTCGGCGCTGCGATGTCCACGGTAGTTTCCTGCGAGGCGGCGTGAACCGTGATCTCCGGCCCGCGGGCGACGAAGCCCACGCCTCCGCTCACCAGCAGGATTCCCAGCCAGCGCATCGGGGTGACGGTTTCGTTGAGCAACCACACCGAGAGCAGCGCCACCGCAACGTACCCGATGGCGGTCGCCGGGAGTACATAGGTAAGGTCGGCCCAGGAGAGCGCCGTTAGATATGCGGCGAAGAAGGCCAGCAGCAGCAAGATTCCAAGGATCACCCAGGGATTGGCCAGCGCGTTGAAGGCTTCGGTCCAGCGCTCGAGGGAAATCGCCCCAACACGCTTCATTCCATGGGAAAGAGAAACGTCGCCCAGGGCGCCGAACCAGGCCACGCCCGCCAGCACCAGATATTTGCGAAGCGTCATTGCGAGCGCCGTAGCGTCCGCCGCGGCGGACCGTCGTGCGGGATGTCAGGTGGCCGGCTGGGTGGAGGCCGCGGCCTGTTCCTTGCGCAGGTCCTTGGCGTAGCGGTTGCGCTGAGCGCGCAGCTTCAGGAACGCCTTGGCTTCCTTGTAAAGGCGCTTGCGCTCGACGGAATCGAACGCCGCCTTGCGCACGATGCGGAATATCGCTTTGGGACGAAAGTAGTACTCGTCGTAGAAGCGATGCACCATCTCCATCACGTAATCGCGGGGCAGCCCGGGATACTCGATGTGAGCCAGCTGGTGTCCGCCTTCGTCCACCATTTTCTGCTCGTTCACGATGAACCCGTTCTGCTTGGCGAAGTCGTAGAGTTCGGTGCCCGGGTAGGCGTGCGCGATCGAAACCTGGATGGTCTCGCAGTCCAGTTCCTTGGCAAAGTCGATGGTGCGGCGGATGGTCTCCCGCGTCTCGCCCGGCAACCCGAGGATGAAGTCGCCGTGGATCGCCAGGCCCAGCTTCTTGGCGTCGCGGGTGAAGGCGCGGGCGCGCTCCACCGTGGCGCCTTTCTTGATGTTTTTCAGGATCTGCTGGTCCCCCGACTCGTAGCCCACGATCATCAGCCGCGCCCCGGCTTCCTTCATGGCCCTGAGCGTGTCGTAGTCGGTGGTAACCCGCGAGGTGCACGACCAGGTGATGCCCACCGGCTTCAGCTTCTCGCACAGGGCGATGGTGCGAGCCTTCTGGAGGTTGAAGGTATCGTCGTCGAAGAAGAACTCCTTCACGTACGGCCAGTACTCCTTGGCCCGGGCCATTTCCGCGGCCACTTTCTCGATGGAGCGCTGCCGCCACGGATGCCCGCTCAGCGTTTGCGGCCACAGGCAGAATGTGCACTGCGCTGGACATCCGCGCGTGGTGTAGAGCGAGACGAACGGATAGAGCAGGAAGGGCACGTTGTAGCGGCGCACGTCCAGGTCGCGCCGGTAAATGTCGGTCACATCCGGCAGCGCATCCAGATCGGCCACCGACGGACGGTCGGGCGTGTGCTTCACCG
>JBOGLL010000170.1:0-4251 GCA_050746065.1 Terriglobales bacterium
GCCGCTTCGGCTCGCTGCGCTCCCCTGCACTCACGCCCGCAAAGCGGCTCAACTTCCATACCGATGCCGATCAGGTCGTCGGAACGAAAAAGGTCGAGGGCTTGTTGGTGCGTAAGCGACATTGGACAGACTCATTCTAGCGGCTTGCTGTGCGCTGTACCAAGCGGCGTGCGCTCAGGCGAAAGATTCAGAATGCACGAAGCTTTCGTTCGCGATGACGGGAAAAACCGAGATTCCTCGACTCGCATTCCCTCTCGCGACTCCGGGAAGCGGGGTCGCGTCGGTCGCGCTCGCTCGGAATGACAAGCATGAGGATTACTGTTCGGCACGACTGAAGCCGTGCCCTTCCCGGAGGACTATCTTCGCAACAGCCCTAGAAGTCAGCGTCCGTCGCCAGAGCGTGCTTCTGTCCCAAAAACTCCAGCGGGCGCGGGGCGGCGATGATGCCGCAGTCGGTGGCGTATCGATAAAAGAGATCCAGCCCTTCGAGGTTTTCCGCGTCCAGAGAGTAATCAATGTTCTGGGTGAGATAAGAGATCACATCCCCTTCGGAGATGCCGACGCGCGGCGCCCACTGACGGGCGATGGCGTGCAGGTTCTCCGGCTGGAGGCCGTGGTCGCGGGAGTCGCGGAAGACGCGCGCCAGACCGGAATGTGCGACTTCGGCACGGGCAGCCCAGAAGGCGAAGACCATGGGCTTGCCGGTGGAGCGATGCCACTCTTCCGCGAGGTCGTAGGTGAGGTAACGGGTGCGGTCCACGGTGAGTGCAGGGTCGCCGATGAGCAGCGCGGCGTCGCAGTGCGCCAGCATGACGTCGAGATTCGGTTCCATGGGAGTGAAGCGCCGCGGCCCTCCGAACCATTTGCAGAAGAGCACGCGCGCCAGGGCGACGGAAGTACGCGACGAAGTGTCCGCTGCGACGGTTTGAATGTCCTCAACCGGTACCTTGCTTACCAGCAGGATGCTGCGCACGCTGCGTTTGCTGGAAATCGAAACATCGGGAAGAACAACCAGGCCGGGGATGGTGGGATATGCGATAACAGGAATGATGCCGATGTCGGCCGCCCCCGTGCGCAGCGCTTCCGCGCAGGCCGAGGGCAAGGTAAAGGAGACGTCGAAATCAGAACCTGCGGCGCCATGGTCAAAGTCCCACATCAAGGGTGCCGTGTTCAGAAAGGAGATCGCGGAGACACGCAAGCTTGGCATGTGCAACTCTGTTGAATGGCTCGAGATCCCTCGCTATGCTCAGGATTTCGGCGGCGGACTCCCGCTTCGGCTTGCCCTCAGGGGCTCGCCTCGCTCACGCCCGCCAGGCGCCTCAAGATCGCGGAAACGCGCAGGCGTGGTATACAGCGGCTGCATTCTAACAGAGACAGAGGGGAGTGCGGCTTGACACAAGATTTTTGCGGCGTGTAGATTCCGCGCATTCTTCATGAAGGTCGAAAAGTCCGAAAACTCGGGCGGAGGGTCCGACCACCAGAGGCTCCGGCAGTGGCTGGCGATGGCGCTCACGCCGGCGATGGGCCCCACGCGCGCGCGCCGTCTGGTGGAACACGTCGGCGGAATCGAGCAAGTGTTCCGCGCATCGCTCACAGAACTGGAAGCGGCGGGTTTGCAGGCGGTGTCGGCACAATCGCTGGCGACGGGGAAGTCCATCGAGCTGGCCCAGGAAGAGATGGTGCGAGCGGCCGCGACCGGGGCGCAGATTCTTCCCCTGGATGATCCGGCGTACCCTGCGTTGCTGCGGCAGATCTACGATCCGCCGGTGGTGCTTTATGTGAAAGGGGATGCGGCAGTGCTGTCGCTGCCGGGAATCGCGATCGTGGGAACGCGGCATCCGACTCCGTACGGGACCGGGATGGCGGAGCGCCTCGCGGCCGACCTTGCTGCGCGCGGGCTGGCCATCTTCAGCGGACTGGCGCGAGGAGTGGACGCGGCTGCGCATCGCGGCGCAGTTGCCGCGCGTGGCAAGACCGTGGCGGTGTTCGGGACGGGCGTAGACCAGGTCTATCCGCGAGAGAACACCAAGCTGGCGGACAGCATTCTGGTGACGGGCGGGGCGCTGATCAGCGAGTTTCCCATGGCCACGTTCCCGGCGCCGCAGAACTTTCCCATCCGCAACCGCATCATCAGCGGGCTGGCGGCGGGCGTGCTGGTGGTCGAAGCCGGCGAGTACAGCGGCACACGCGTCACCGCGCGCTGCGCGCTGGAACAGAACCGGGAGGTCTACGCCGTCCCCGGCAACGTGACCAACCGTAATTCCTGGGGGCCGAACACGCTCATCAAGCAGGGCGCACACCTGGTGGCCACCTGGGAAGACGTCTGGGAAGTGCTGCCCGCAACGGTGCGCGACCAACTGGAGCCGAAAGTGGGGACTGAATCCGCGGGGCAGGCTACTGCATCTCTATTTGGTGACGACACGCTGGCTCCCCACGAAAAAAAGGTCTTTGCCCTCCTGAAGCCCGACGAAGCCACTCACATTGACGACTTAGTGGTGCGACTGGAGCCGGAAGTGGCAGCGTCGGAGATTTTTGCTGCCCTGTTCGAGCTGGAACTCAGCGGCAAGATCCGGCAGCTTCCGGGGAAAAATTTTGTGAGGACGTTCTAGTTCAGGCAAAAAGCAGATCCCTTGCTGCGCTCGGGATGACAATCGTACAAACAGCAGATCCCTCGCTGCGCTCGGGATGACAATCATACAGGCTGATGGCTGAGGCTGATTGCTGAGCCTCGTTGAACAACACCGATGTGACGGCTGGCCGCGTTTCGTGGTAGCTTCGCATCCAAGGAGTGGAATTGGCGAAATCTCTGGTCATCGTCGAATCGCCGGCCAAGGCCAAGACGATCAATAAATATCTGGGGAAGAACTACGAGGTCGAGGCTTCGCTGGGCCACGTGAAAGACCTGCCCAAGAGCGGTCTGGGCGTGGACGTGGACAACGACTTCGCCACCGAGTTGGTGATCATCCCCGGTAAAGAAAAAGTGGTCGGCATGCTGAAGAGGAAGGCGGCGAAGGCGAAGGCCGTCTACCTGGCGCCTGACCCCGACCGCGAAGGCGAAGCCATCGCCGCCCATCTGGCGGAAGAATTCGGAGTGACGCGCAACGGCAAGGCTCCTGAGATCCCGGTCTACCGGGTGACGTTCAACGAGATCACGCAGCGCGCCGTGAAAGAAGCGTTCGAACATCCGCGCGGACTCGACTGGAACCTGGTGGACGCGCAGCAGGCCCGTCGCGTCCTCGACCGGCTGGTGGGCTACAAGATCTCTCCCCTGCTGTGGGACAAGGTGAAACGCGGCCTCTCCGCCGGCCGGGTGCAGACCGTGGCCCTGCGGTTCATCGTGGAGCGGGAGCGCGAGATCCGCGCGTTCCAGAAGCAGGAATACTGGACCATCGACGCGCTACTGCAGGCGCCGGCGCCACCGGAGTTCGAGGCGCGGTTCACCGGCAAGAACGGACAGCGCTTCGACAAGATGCAGATCGGCGATGGGACGCAGGCGCAGTCCATCGTCACTCCGCTGGAGAAGGCGGAGTGGAGCGTCGCAAGCGTCGAGAAGCGCGAGCAGCAGCGGCGTCCGCTGGCGCCCTTCACCACCAGCAAGTTCCAGCAGGATGCTTCGCGCAAACTGGGACTGCCGGTGAAGGTGGCGATGGGCATCGCTCAAAAGCTCTACATGGGCGTGGAACTGGGCGAGGAAGGCTCGGTGGGCCTGATCACCTACATGCGCACCGATTCGGTGCGCGTGTCGAAGGAGGCCATCGAAGACGCCAGGAGCTACATCGCCCATGAGTTCGGACCGCAGAATCTCCCCGAAACGCCGAATTTCTACCGCTCCAAGAAAGACAAGACCACGCAGGACGCGCACGAAGCCATCCGTCCTACGTCGGTGGAAATGACTCCCGAACGCGTGCGGCGCTATCTGCAGCCCAATGAATACCGCGTGTACAACCTGATCTGGCAGCGCTTTGTGGCCTCGCAGATGATGCCTGCCGTCTACGACCGCACCACGGTGGACATCGATGCCAATGCGGCAAGCGACGTCTTCAACTTCCGCGTGACCGGGTCGGTGCTGAAGGCACCAGGATTTCTCGCCGTGTACGAGGCCGCCAAAGAAGTCAAAGATGAAGAAGACGAAGAACTGGAGCACAGCCTTCCGCCGCTGGAAGTGGGGCAGCAGTTGCAACTGGAGAAGCTGAAGCCGGAGCAGCACTTCACTGAGCCTCCGCCGCGCTACAACGAAGCGTCTCTGGTGAA
>JBOGLL010000171.1:0-3178 GCA_050746065.1 Terriglobales bacterium
CGGCGCGGCAGATGGGGCCGATCTTGTCCATACTCCAGGAAAGCGCCATGGCGCCCGAACGCGGCACGCGGCCATACGTGGGCCGCAGGCCGGTGGTGCCGCAGCGCGTCGAGGGAGAGGAGATTGAACCGAGCGTTTCCGAGCCGATGGCAAAGGCCACGCAGCCCGCGGCGGTGGCGGAAGCCGAGCCGGCAGACGACCCGCTCGAGCCCTGATCGATTTTCCAGGGGTTGCGGGTCATGCCGCCGAACCACTGGTCGCCCATGGCCAGCGCGCCCAACGTCAGCTTGGCCACCAGCACAGCGCCGGCGCGATCCAGACGCTGGACGACGACGGCGTCCTCGTCAATCACTTGCTTTTCGAATCCGCTTGCGCCCCAAGTGGTGGGATAGCCCTTTACTGCGAGCAGATCCTTTGCGCCCCATGGGAGTCCGTGCAGCGGGCCGCGATAGCGGCCAGCGGCGATGTCGCGGTCGGCCTCGCGGGCCTGCGCGCGGGCGCGGTCTTCGGTGAGCGTGACCATGAACTTCAGCAGCGGGTTGTAGCGCTTCAAGCGCTCGAGATACATCTCGCTCAGCGCGCTGGATGAAACCTTTCGCGTCCGCACCAGTTCGGCAAGCTGCCGGACGGTGTAGAACGCGGCGTCGTCAAGATTCTTGGGGACATCGGGCGCCGCGATGCGGCTCATGCGCATGGGCTGCTTCACGGTTGCGAACTTCATCCCGGGAAGGACGGGATCGAACAGCAGCGACGGCGGGACAGAGTTGGGCAGCGCCAGTTTGCGGATCGCCTCGAACGACTCCAGTTGCTCATTCAGGCCCTTGACCATCATTTCCTGGTGCTCATCGGGGATGGAGATGCCGGCGAGGGTCGCGGCTTCGGCGATCATCTCTTTGGTGGCGGGCTTGCCTTCGAGTTTTCCCCACAGCACTCCGGGGAGCAGAGTTGAGGTCAGACCGAGGGACGAGCACAGAGCGAGAAAGGCACGGCGGTCGGAACGGAGCGGCGGCATGGCGGGAGATTATAAGCGCGTGGCGGATGGGAAAAATGCTAACCACGAAGGACACGAAGAATCACGAAGGGGAGCTGCCGGGGGAATTCGAGAAGTGTGCGAACTTCGTCGTGGAGAAAAAACAGGCTCCAAAAAATAAAGAGCCCCGAGGTGATGTTAACCTGCGTTTCCTCTGCCAGCAGCTCGCTTTAGACCCTTGCCGACCTGCATTCGCTGCTTCCTTGCGGGTTGCAGCGCGCGATCTTTAATCAGGGCATGGCCCTGAAGCTCGGGTTCCGGGCTCACCACCAACCGGGACAACCGGCTAACGCCTCGGGACTCTATCTTGCCTTCAACTATGTCTCTCGTTCCCCTCGACCAGCAGCTCGCTATTGACCCTCACCGGCCCTCCGTGTTCCGCCTCGAGAGCGAATACGGTGACCTTGGCTCGAGTCCCGGACTCACCACCAACCGGTAGAGACAAGAAACTGTCAAAGAACGAGGACGGTTTTACCAGACGTAGATTTTGAGTCAAGTGAAAACGTGCGCCTGTATCTTGCTTGTTTTCAGTGGAGTGCAGCCAGTCCACAGCCGTACGCCGCAAAAGTAGTGCAGACGGGGCTACAAAATCGCGCTCCAAGCCGCTGTTCATGCGGTTGGGCGCATTTTCCAAATGTGAAAAAGCCGTGGAAGGCCAGTGTTTTCGCGGAGTTGAAAAAACTGGGTCGCGATGCCGGGTGGGCCAGGAACGCTTCACGACAAAGCGTGCCAGGCTGCGGGTGTAACGCGAATTCCACAGACCATACGCATACAATCGCGCGCAGGAGGAACATCCATGGCGGTTTACGATTACACAAAAGAGCGGGGAGCAGGAGGAGGTGGTTCCGTGATTCGACTAGGACTGGCTTTGTTCATAGCGTTCCTGGCGGTGGTGCTGCTCTGGGCCTCGCTGGCCCAGGTGCCTGCCGGACACGTGGGCGTGCTGACCCTGTTCGGCAAGGTGACGGGCACAGTCTTGCCAGAGGGCATTCGTCTGGTGAACCCGTTTGCGGTTAACCATGTCAGTTCCGTACGCACCCAGGAGCTGAAGGAAACGGCCAGCGTGCCCTCCAGTGAAGGTCTGGTAGTGAACCTGGACACGTCGCTGCTCTTCCGGCTGGATCGCAACAAGGCGGCTGAGGTCTTTCAGACCATCGGGCCGAATTACGTCGAGGTGGTGGTGGAACCCACGCTGCGGTCCTCCATCCGCTCGGTTACCTCGGCGCACTCAGCCAACGCGCTCTATAGCAGCGGGCGCGAGGAAGTAGCCAAGCAGATCCGGGAGCAATTGCAAGCGGAACTGGCTCCGCGCGGAGTGGTGGTGGAAAACGTGCTCCTGCGCGACATCCAACTGCCGCCCACCCTCAAGGCCTCCATTGAACTCAAACAGCAGGCTGAGCAGGAGTCGCTGGCCATGTCCTTCCGCCTGACCAAGGAAAAACAGGAGGCGGAGCGTAAACGCATTGAGGCCGCTGGCATCCGCGACTTCCAGCAGATTGTGGCCCAGGGCATTGACGAGCGGCTGCTGCGCTGGAAAGGCATCGAGGCCACCGAGCAACTCTCCAAGAGCCCGAACAGTAAGATCATCGTCATCGGCGGCGGCAAGGACGGATTGCCGCTGATTTTGGGGCAGTAGCCGGCGTGCCGCTGCGGGCAACTGCCGCGGCCGAGGGCGGCCGCGCTACACACGGCCGTGCCGGCCGGGTCAGAGACCCGGCTCCACACAAGCCATGCATACGCGCGATGTAGGATATTCGCGTGCCACAGCCGCTGCTCGAGGTCCGAGGACTCACCGTCGAGTTTCCTGTGGCGGGCGCGTGGCGGGCTGCGGCGCGCGACCTGAGCTTCACCCTCGGCGCCGGAGAAACGCTCGGCCTGGTGGGTGAGTCGGGTTCGGGGAAATCCGTGACCGCGCTCGCCCTGTTGCGCCTGCTGCCTCCACAGGCGCGCGTCTCGGGCCAGGTGCTGCTCGAGGGCAGCAACCTGTCTGCAGCTTCCGAAGAACAGATGCGCGCGGTGCGCGGGGCGCGCATCAGCATGATCTTCCAGGAACCTATGACCGCGCTCAACCCGGTGATGCGCGTCGGGGAGCAGGTGGCGGAGGCGGTGCGCGAGCACACCGTGCCGCCTGCGAACGCAGAGGAAGAG
>JBOGLL010000172.1:0-8989 GCA_050746065.1 Terriglobales bacterium
CCGCATTAAAGGAACAGCAGATTCCTCGCGGCCTGAAGGCCGCTCGGAATGACAAACTCAGACGCTGGACCAAGCGGACATAAGTTCTGCAAGGACTAATGAAGCCCGTCTGCGGGCCGGCTGCGACTGTAGAATAGACGCCCGGCTGCCATGATTTTCCGCCAGCGCATTCCCGGGCCTCCGCTCAGCTACTTCGTCGAGCACCTCTGGTACTACGACGACCTGGACGTCTCGCACACTAAGGAAAAGCTGTTGCCCAACGGCGCCATCGAGCTCATCCTCGACCTGAGCGAGGGTCCCAAGAAGCTCTACGACAACCGCGACCTCAGCCGCTACTCCAACCGCCGGCGCGCCTGGATCTCCGGCATGCAGCCCGGCTATCTCGTGATCGGCACGGAAAATGGCTCGTCCATGATGGGAGCGCATTTCCGCACCGGCGGCGCCGCTCCCTTCTTCGGCTTCCCTATTTCCGAACTCACCAGTAGCGTGATCGAACTCGACCTCATCTGGAAGCGCCAGATCCTGGCGCTGCGCGAGCAGGTTCTCGAAGCCCCCACCATCGCACGCAAGTTTGATCTGCTCGAACAATACTTGCTCACTGTCGCCTGCGCGCGCCTCGAGCCTGACCGCACCGTGGCTGCTGCGCTGGCAACATTGCGCACCTGGCCGGTGCTTTCCCTGCGCGACGTGGCCGCGCAGCTCGGCCTCAGCCAGAAGCAGATGATTGCGCGCTTCGACGCCCGCGTCGGACTCACTCCCAAACTTATGTCGCGCGTTTTTCGCTTCCAGAAAGTGCTGAAGCAGGTCCATGGGAACCGCGATCCCGACTGGGTGGACGTTGCCCTCGATTGTGGCTTTTACGACCAGGCGCATCTCATTCACGAGTTCCAGGAATTTGCCGGGGTCTCACCCGGCTTCTACGCCACTCATCAGAGCGAATATCCCGACTACCTCATCCTCGATTAGACACGACGGCAAATTTTTACAATACGCCACTGCCGCCCCCTGATTACCTTTGCCTTCGCTGGATTCAGGACCAATGTTCCTGCGAGGTGATGCATGTCCATGGAAAGTGTGAATTGGCTGGCGGTGCTGGCGGCCGCGGTCTCAACGTTCATTCTCGGCGGGCTGTGGTACTCGCCGGCCCTCTTCGGGCGCTCCTGGATGACGGAATGCGGGCTCACGGAAGCCGACCTGCAAAAGGGGAGCACGGGCAAGATCTTCGGCTTCTCGTTCCTCTTTTCGCTGCTCATGGCTGCCAACCTGGCCCTGTTCCTGGCCGACCCCAACACTACGGCCGCCTGGGGCGCGACCGCCGGTTTTCTCGCCGGCTTCGGATGGGTGGCCCTGGGGCTGGGCGTGATCAGTCTGTTCGAACGCAGGTCGTGGAAGTACATCTTCATCAACGGCGGTTACATGACGGTGGCCTTCGTAGTCATGGGGCTGATCCTGGGCGTGTGGCGGTAACTTCGGGCCGATGCAAAACAACCCACGTGGGCACAGCCGCCCTCGGCTGTGCGGCGGCCCGAAGGGCCGCGATTCGGTTGTGTCCATCACGGTTGCTGCTTTGCTGGCGGAGCGGCGCCTTGCTGCCGCCGGAATTCCATGGAAGTCAAAATCTGTGGGAAGCGGGGATGATCGCGGACACCGGCCAGCAGGGGGTCGCGTCGAAGCCAGTCCACCCGGCCGTCGCCTTTGCGCATGGAGCGGTCGAGCCACTCGATGGCCTTGTCCTTCTCGCCGAGCAGGGCGTAGATTTCTGCGGCATCGAGCGCGGCGAAGGGATGCAGGTCCGCGAATTTCAACACCTGCTCGTCCAGTTCCTGGAGCGCGAGAGCTCGTTTGCCCTCCCCGGCGTAGAGCTGCGCTTTCACCAGGCGCACGCGGAAGTTTTCCCGGTCCTGCGGCCGCAACCGCTCCAAGGTCTGCCGGGCTTCTGGCAGCTTTCCCGCATCCACGTAGGCGCGCGCCAGACAACGAAGCGCGGCGACATTCTGAGGGTCTTGCTCAAGCACTTTTTCCTGCTCGCGCACGGCCTCAACGATTTTTCCCTGTTCGCGAAACAGTTCCCCCAGGTTGTGGCGCGGGGGCCAGAAGAGCGGCTCCCTCTCCAGGCTTTCCCGCGCCGCGCGCATGGCCCCATCCGAGTCGCCTCGGAACCGTCCGTAAATCACCAGCCAGCTTCGCCCCGCCAGGTCTTTCGACGGCGACGCCAGTCGCACAGCCTGTTGAAGTTCCTCTGTTGCCAGGTCGAGGCGGCCTTGGAAAAAGTGAACACCAGCCAGAAGGCCGTGTGTTCGAGGCTCCTCTGGATTCTCTTTCAAAACCCTGCGCAGTTCCACTTCTGCCCGGTAGATGTCTCCGGGATCGTTGGAAGCGCCTACTTCGACAGCGACGAGATAGGTGAGGCCATAACTGTGGCGGGCCTCGGTGAAATTCGGATCGAGCTGGAGGGCTCGCTCCAGCAGCGGCCGCGCGCGCAGCGGATCCAACTGAAAGCGTGTGAGCATCATGGCCCGCTGAAGCAGTTCATTGGCTTCGGCATTGGCCGAGGGGCGGCGGATCACAAACGCGCTCCCCGGCGGCCCGCCCGAGGCGGGCGTCGCGGTGTTGACGCGCGGCTCTTGAGGGAAACCCGCCGGAATCTTAGGCTGCACGCTCCCTAGCGTCAACCAACCGGCCGCGACTCGTCTCGGAGCCTGGCTTCCCTTTTCCCGCCCGTCGCGGTATAAGGTTGACTCCCGCTTCGAGGTGGCGCATGCCCAAAGTCCCCCGGTGCAACGCGACCCTGGTTCTGATTATCCTGCTCACCGCTGTCGCCTTGGCTCAGGACCGACCGGCCGATCCGGTGATGGCGGTGATGAAGCAGGAGCTGGAGCGCTCGCTGGCCAACCTGAAGGGCAAGCCGCAGCCTCCCTACTTCCTTGCCTACCAGCTCACGGACAACCGCGCCATTCAGGTCAGCGGATCCTTCGGCACACTGATCAGCAGCGACGACCATCGCACGCGCGTGCTCGACGTGGACCTGCGCACCGGCGACTACGCGCTGGACAACACTCATCCCATGCGCGGCGGTTTCTCGGGCCTCGATTTCTCCTCGTTCCGCGGCGGCAGTGTCCCGCTCGAAGACGACCCCGCCGCGTTGCGCCGCGCCCTCTGGCACAGGACCGACCAGGAGTACAAGGCAGCCATCGAGCGGCTCCAGGAGGTGAAGGCCAACGTGCAGGTGCGGGTGGAAGCGGAGGACAAGTCGCCCGACTTTTCCCGCGAAGCGCCCGTATCCTACTCCGAGCCCGAGGCGCCGTTCGCCTTTGACCGCGCGCTCTGGGAACAGAAGGTGCGCACCTTCAGCGCCCCTTTCCGCGAGCATCCCGACCTGTATGAAGGCGCCGTCGCTGCAATGGCAGAACTGGAAACGCGGCGTTATGTGAGCAGCGATGGAAGCGAGATCCGCATTTCCCTGCCGCTCTACCGCCTGATGATCACCGCATCCACCAAGGCGGAAGACGGCATGGAACTGCCGCTGCACGAGACCTTTCTGGCCTTCTCCGCCGGTGGCCTGCCCGACGATGCAGCCGTGCAAAAGACCGTGGAGGAGATGATCCGCAAGCTGCTGGAGCTGCGCAAGGCCCCGGTCGCTGAGCCCTACACCGGCCCGGCCATCCTTTCCGGCCGCTCCAGCGCCGTATTCTTCCACGAGATCTTCGGACACCGCGTCGAAGGGCACCGCCAGAAGGACGAAGACGAAGGCCAGACCTTCAAGAAGAAGGTCGGACAGCCGGTCCTGCCGGCCTCGTTCTCCGTGCACTCCGACCCCACGCAGCGCCGCATGGGCTCCTCCGACCTGGCCGGTTTCTACCTGTACGACGATGAAGGCGTCAAAGCCCGGCGCGTCGCGCTGGTGGAGAAAGGTGTCCTGAAGAACTTCCTCATGTCGCGCTCGCCCATCGAAAACTTCGATCACTCCAACGGGCACGGCCGCCGGCAGCAGGGATTTCCCGTGGTGGCCCGCCAGTCGAACCTGCTGGTGGAATCGTCGAAGCCGGTCCCGCGCGCCGAGCTGAAGAAGATGCTGATTGCACAGGTGAAGGCCGCAGGCAAGCCCTACGGGCTGCTCTTCGACGATATTGAAGGCGGATTCACCTTCACGCAGCGCACGATTCCCAACGCCTTCAACGTCATGCCTACCGTGGTTTATCGCGTCTACCCCGATGGCCGCGAGGAGCTGGTGCGCGGCGTGGACCTGATCGGCACGCCGCTCATCGCCTTCAGCAAGATCGAGGCGGCCGACGACGACGTGCAGGTCTTCAACGGCATCTGTGGCGCCGAATCGGGTTGGGTACCGGTGTCTGCGGTCTCTCCTGGCCTTCTGGTGGCGCAGATCGAGACCCAGCGCAAAGAGAAATCGCAGGAACGTCCGCCCATCCTGCCTCCGCCGGCCCAGGAGGGCAAATGAACTTCGCCCGCAGGCACGTCGCAGTCCTTGGAATGGGAGCCCTTCTGCTCGCTTCCCCGGCCCGCGCGCAACAGGACGTCGTGGCCAAAGCCATGCGCGACGAAATGGCGCGCTCCGTGGCCCAGCTCAAGTGGCAGGAGATGCCGAAACCCTACTTCCTCGCCTACCGCGTGGACGAGTTCGAGGAGGTCGTCGCCTCGGCCAGTCTGGGAGCCCTGACCAGCAGCCAAGCACGTCGGGCCCGGCAGTTTTCCCTGGAGCTGCGCGTGGGCGACTACAACCTCGACAACAGTAACTATTTTTCCTTCCAGGGCTTCTCCCCTTACATGTCGCGCATGATGCAGGGCGCGCAGCAGTTGCCCCTCGACAACGATTACCGCGAAATCCGCCGGCAGATCTGGCTGGCCACCGACGCTGAGTACAAAAAGGCGGTCGAGGACCTTGCCGGCAAGCAGGCCGCCCTTCAGAACCGGCAGCGCACTGAGGAAGTGCCCGACTTCAGCCGCGAAGAGCCGGCTACCATCGAGGAACCTCGCACCCCTGAGACCGCCGATCGCGCGGCCCTGGAAAAGCTGGCGCGCGAAGTTTCGTCGCTCTTCCGCAAGGCGCCGCAGGTGACGCTCTCCTCCGTGGACCTGCGTTTCAACGGGCAATACACCCGCTACCTGAACAGCGAAGGCGCCTGGTTCACGCGTTCGCGACCCATCGTCTACCTGCAGGTCAAGGCTGAGACTCGCGCCGCCGACGGCATGCCGCTCGACGACTCGCTGGAATTTTTCGGCCGTACGGTTTCCGATCTTCCTCCCGCCCAGCAGCTCAAGGCCGCCGTCGAGGAAATGATCGCCCGCCTGAAGAAGGTAGGCGAGGCCCCTTTCCTCGAGCGCTATAACGGCCCCGTGCTCTTCGAAGACGAGGCCGCGGCGGAAGTATTCGCGCAGGCATTTGCTCCCGGTCTGGGGGCCGTGCGCGCTCCGCTGAGCGACAATCCTCAGTTCGAAGTGATGTACGAGCGCATGATGTCGGAAACCGGCGTCTCCCTCATGGACAAGCTGGGTGGCCGCGTGCTGCCCGACTCCATGGATCTCGTGGACCAACCCGCCCTCGAGAAGTTTGGCGATGTTCGACTTCCCGCCTCCTACCGCGTGGATGACGACGGTGTCCCCACGCGGGAGGTCCATCTGATCGAAAAAGGCATGCTCAAGACGCTGCTCATGACCCGCACTCCGGTGCACTCCCTGCGCCGCAGCAGCGGCAGCCGCCGGGGATGGGGTCCGGCGCCCGCCAACCTGGTCCTCTCCAGCTCGAAAGCTTCCAGCCGCGAGGAGCTGCGCGCCGAACTGCTGCGCCGCGCCAAGTTGCGGGGAAGCGAGTTCGGCATTGTGGTGCGCCGCGTGCACACCGGCGCCGCCGGACTACTGGGCATGGCGCGGGCCATGGCCTCCGCCAGGCGCGGCGCGCCCTCGGCCGCCATGCTCGAGGTTTACAAACTCTACTCCGATGGGCGCGAAGAACTGGTGCGCGGCGCAGAACTCTCGGGCGTCACCTCGGCCACCTTCCGCGACATCGTTGCCGCCGGCAACAGCCCGGTGGTGCACAGCCAGATCTTCCTCAGTCTGGGCGGCGCGATTTTCTCGCCCGGGGCTATGGCCGCAGCGCAGAATCCGCCCATCACCTCCTACATCGTGCCTGCGCTTCTCTTTGAGGAATTCACTCTGAAGAAATCTTCGGGTGCCTTCGCCGGCCCTCCGGCTTCCCCGCCGCCGCCCATGGGCGAGTAACAACACTCGCGGACAGGGATCCGCGCTCGGCTACTTCCTGCATTTCGCGCAATACCCGCCGATCTCCAGGCGGGCCACGGCGATGTGGAACCGGCATTCCCGTTCCACCTCGCGTTTGAGCTTGTCGAAGAGCGAGCTTTCGAACTCCCGCACCTGGCCGCAGTGCAGGCAGGTCATGTGCAGGTGGTCGCGCCGCGGCCGCCGCTCGTAGTAGTGCGCTTCGCCGCGGACGTGCATCAGGTCCAGCTCGTCGATCAGACCGTGGCGTTTTAGCAGTCCCAGCGTGCGATAGACGGTCGCCCGGTCCACGCCCGCATCAAGCTTGCGCGCCTTGCGCAGGATCTGCCCGGCCTCCAGATGGCGCGTGGCCGTCTCCATCACTCCCAGGATGGTGCGCCGCTGGTGCGTCAGCCGCACCCCGCGCGCCAGTAGTTCCGACTGCAGGTGTCCGGGAATCCCGGTTTCGGCAAATGGCATCGTGACCTCCCTTACGGAACCGGCCGGCAGCCGGTTGCAACCGGTCGCAAACGGGTTGCGACGATTTCTCCTTCGTTTCCTTGACAGCCGCCCCTCATACCCTTTGAAATAGTAATACCAGTTGCGACCTCGTCGCAACTGCATAGACCCGGACGTCTCGGGAAGTGGGGCTGTCGCGCCACCTTGCACCGGCCGGAGAACCTCCATGGAACAGACCTTCATCATCGTGTCCCGCGAAGGCTTCGAAGCCTTCCTCATCGTTGCCATCACGCTCGCTTACCTGAAGAAGACCGGGCGCACCGCGCTCGCCAAGGCGGTCTACTGGGGAGTGTTTGCCGCACTCATCGCCAGCGCCGTACTGGGCTGGGTGCTGCGTCAGGGCGTGAATCAGGCGCTTTGGGAAGCCGTGCTCGGCCTGGTGACCGTGGTCCTGGTGGGCACGCTGGTGGTGCACATGTGGAGGACCGCCCACCGGCTCAAGCGCGACATTGAGGAACAGCTCGAAGCCGCCTCCACGCGTAGTACGGGAGTAGCCGCCTTTGCCGGCGTGTTTCTGTTCACCGTGATCATGATCGCGCGCGAGGGCATGGAAACCGCGCTCCTGCTCTACCAGGTGCGCGATCAGGGCATCCTTGCCGGAGCGTTTCTGGGATTGGCCACCGCCGCAGCGCTGGCCCTGGCCTGGGCTCGCTACGGCCACCTGATCAATCTGAAGCGCTTCTTCCAGGTGACCAGCATCTTCCTGCTGCTGTTCATGCTGCAGGTGGCGGTCTACTCCTTCCACGAATTCACCGAAGCCGGCATCCTGGCCAACAGCGACGAACTGCACGCCGCCACGGAGATCTTCTCTCCCCAGGGTTTGTACGGAAAGTGGTTTTCTCTCGGCATCGTGGTCGTATGCATGCTGTGGCTGGGCATTGCTGCCGTCATGGACCGCCGCAAGCGCGCCGTCAGCTTCGCACGCTGAGTGAACGCTCTGCCTCCGGACCGAATTCACAACCGCGAACGCCCACATCCGGCGCTATGGGCGACTTGCGGAAAGGCGTATCATTTCCCTTCCGCATCAGGAGGTGCCTATGAAGCGGACTGCTTACTGGGCCGCAATGGCCTGGACCTGCCTCTGGATCCTCACCGCCAGCGCATTCGCGCAAGTCCCGTTCGCCGTGGCCAGGAAGGACATCGAATCCTACTGGAAGAAAAGCTGGCCCGCCGAGACCTTAATCGAGCTCAACGCAGCCGGGCCCGGAATCACCAGCGAGAAGATCGTCAATCTGAAGAAAGTCCCTTACTACTCGGTGCCTGCTCGCGCCAAGGTGAAGCGCGCAGACGGTAGCGTCGCCACGTTTTCCGTCTCCGCCATTTACAAGAAGCCGGGCGCTGCCTGGGTGTTCGAGAACGTGGCCACCGGAAACGTGCAGCAGGAGAAAACCTCCGGACAGGAGCCGCCCCCCTTCGCTGAAGCCGAAGAGCTCATCCGCAAGGGCTGGGTGGATAAGTTTTCGGCGGAAGGCGACACCGAGATCACGATCCACAAGGTCCATCCCAGCCCCAAGTTCAAGGCCTACGGGCAGCGGTTCTGGTACACGTATCGAATCGACGTGGACTATCGCTCCGCCAACACCAGGTACCAGTGCCGGGGCCAGGAGGCAGATTTGCTAAAGGAGAACGCCGGCGCTCCTTGGGCCTTCATGGCGGGAAAGGACACCAGCGTCTGCCAGGGACAGAACCTGAGATAGGCGACCCAGGGATCCATGCAGCGGCTCGCGCTACCATCCGAGCAAGAGTGCCTCGTGCAGGCCCGAATCGAAACGCCAGTGGGACCCATGATGGCCGGGGCAGTCCGTGACGGGATCTGCCTGCTGGAATTCACGGAGCGCCGAATCCAGAAGGAGGTCCAGGCCCTCGCTCAGCGGTACCATGCCGCGGTCCACGACGGATGGACCGACCACCTCCGCCAGCTTAAGCGAGAGTTGGGTGAATACTTCGCGGGCAAGCGCAAGAGATTCACCGTTCCGGTGGTTGCTCCGGGAACTGCGTTTGAGGAAGCCGTCTGGCAAAACCTCCGGGAAATTCCCTACGGTTCGACCATTTCCTACACAGAACTGGCTGCGCGGGTAGGAAAACCCTCGGCTACGCGCGCCGTGGGGTCGGCCAATGGACGGAACAGGATCGCCATCGTGATCCCGTGTCATCGCGTGGTCAATTCCAACGGGGAACTCGGCGGATACGGCGGTGGACTCTGGCGAAAACAGCACCTTCTCGAGCTGGAAGGCGCAAT
>JBOGLL010000173.1:0-2792 GCA_050746065.1 Terriglobales bacterium
ATGTCGAGCTCGATCTCATCGGGCAGTTTGTATCCCGTGCTGCCGAAGACCTTGATTCCGTTATCGGTCCACGGATTGTGCGAAGCGGAAACCACCACGCCCGCAGAATACTTCTTCGCCCGCGCCAAATAAGCGATCGCAGGCGTCGTGACCACGCCCGCGCTTTCCACGGCAACCCTCACCGACGCTAGTCCGGCGGAAACGGCGTCGGCGATCCAGGCGCTGGACTCGCGGGTATCCTGCCCCATCACCACGCGCAGCGGCGTGCCGTTGGCGGCGAGGTGATGTCCCAGCGCGCGGCCGATGGCAAACACGGTTTCTGCATCCAGCGGAAAATCGCCGGCCACACCGCGGATGCCGTCAGTCCCGAAGAGCTTGCGCATGATGAAGGGTCAGGTCTTTCCCGGGAATCATCTGGAGGTCGCCGTCGGTGGCGCGGCAGGATTGGCCGGCACAGCAGGATTGCGTCCGATCGCCAGCCAGAGCAGCACGGCCAGCGCCACGGCCATCAGCTTCATCGCGAAGTTGTGCAGGACGTACCTGCGCACGAGGTCCACGGGCTAGGGCTCCACTCCCGGCTTCATGCTGCGCGCGTGCTCCACGTCCGAGGGCGCGGCGATGGGCGTGGGCAGTGCCGCGGGCGGCAGGTAGCGGTGCAGCAATTCGCCCACGCGCTGGCGCAGATATTCCACCGTGATGTCGCGCTCGATCTTGCCGGCCACCGAGAGGCTGATGGCGCCGGTTTCCTCCGAAACCACGATGGCGATGGCGTCGGTGTCTTCCGTGATGCCCATGGCGGCGCGATGGCGCGTGCCCAGTTGCGCACCGAGCGAAGCCGTCATGCTCAGCGGCAGGAAGCAGGCAGCGGCGGCGATGCGCTCGCCCTGCACGATCACGGCGCCGTCGTGCAGCGGCGAGCCCGGACGGAACACGCTCACCAGCAGGTCGTAGCCCAGACGCGCATCCAGCGGAACGCCGCTCTCAATGTAGGTGCGCAAACCGGTCTCGCGCTCGATCACGATCAGCGCGCCCGTCTGGTTCTGCGCGAAAAGATTCACGGCCAGCACGATGTCGTCGTAGGAATCACTCGCGCCAGCCTGCGGCCCGCGGGTGAAGGCGAACATCCGCCCCAGCTTGCCCAGCGCCTGTCGGATCTCCGCCTGAAACACCACGATGAGCGCAAACATGGCGTAAGGGCCGAGCGTGGTGAACAGCCAGTTGACGGTGTTCAGGTGGAATAGACGCGCAGCGAAAAAGGCGAGCACCAGGACGGCCGCTCCACCCAGCACCTGGAAGCCGCCCGTGCCCTTCACCAGCACAAGGAAGGCGTAAATCAGCACCGCCACGAGCAGGATGTCGAGCGCGCCCAGCAGCGACACTTCGGACAATCGCTCCAGAATCTGCGTCATCCCCTATGCCTTTTTTTGCGTCTACCAGTGCTGGAAGGCCTGCATTTCTATTGTACTGCCAGTGTGCAACCGGCCGGCCGGTGTGCTGAGTCAGGTAGAATCAGAAATTCGTCATGTCAGCACATGCCAACCTGGTGACAGCGACTTCTGGAACAGGGGAACACGCCCCGCAGATTCCTGCGTGGCTGCGCGAACTGTATCCCTTCCACCTGGCCAGCCTTTCGGTGGATGGCGGCCGCATGAGTTACGTAGACGAAGGCGCGCCCGACTCGCCTCCCATCGTGCTGCTGCACGGGAACCCTACGTGGTCGTTCCTGTATCGCAGCATCATCCCGAAACTCAGCGCGCGCTACCGGGTGATCGCGCCCGACCACATCGGCTTCGGGCTGTCCAACAAGCCTGCTGATCCCGCCTGGTACACGCTGGAGCGCCACATTGCGAACTTCACCGCGCTGATCGAGTCGTTGGAACTGAAGAAAGTGACGCTCGTCTTGCACGACTGGGGCGGACCCATCGGTCTCGGCTACGCCGTTGCGCATCCGGAAAACATTTCGCGTCTCGTACTGATGAACACCTGGGCATCCGTGCCGCATACCCCCGACCCGCCGAACCTGCATTGGGGACAGCGCCTTACCCGCGGCCCCCTCGGACCCTTTACAGTGCAGCGCCTGAATCTGTTCGTGGAGTTGGCGATGCGTACCGCTGTCGCGCGCAAGCTCACGCCGCGCGAGTTCGACGCCTACCGCTTCCCGTTTCCTGATGCGGCGTCACGCGCCGGCGTGCTCGCCTTCCCCCGCATGATCCCCCTGCGCCCGAGCGACGCCGCCTGGCGGACCATGAGCGCCATTGAAACAGGTTTGACGAAAATCACCGCGCCGACGGAAATCCTATGGGGAAAGCGTGACCCGGTGTTCAGTGGCTTGTATGCATTCCTCCTCCGCGACCGGCTGAAGAACGCCCGCGAACCTGTGTTCCTCGAGGACGCCTCGCATTTCGCTCCCCAAGACGCGCCCGACGCCATCGCCGAACGCATTCTCTCCGAGCGCAAGGCCGCCGTGGCGCTCAAGATTTTGACCTAGTCCTCACATTCCGAGGGAGGCGAGGACGCGCAGCGACTAAAGCCGATTCGAGGAATCCCTATCTCCAACGGAGTCTGTGTGGCGCCGGGTCGAAGACCCGGTGCTACACCTTCTTCACCGTCGCCCTCACCGTCCCTCTCGCCAGCCGCGCACTGATTTCATCGCCCGCGCGCACCTGCGCCGCGTCCTTCAGCAGATTTCCCGCAGCGTCGAACACAAGGGCGTAGCCGCGGTCGAGGATCTTCACCGGCGAAAGTTCTTCCAGGTGAGCATGGACGCGGTCGAGGTGAGCGCGGCGTTCGAG
>JBOGLL010000174.1:0-6801 GCA_050746065.1 Terriglobales bacterium
TACACCTACGGCTACGCCACGCTGGGTGAGATGTTTGCCTGGATCATCGGCTGGGACCTGATTCTGGAATACGCCTTCGGCGCTGCTACCGTCGCATCGGGCTGGAGCAGCACCCTGGTGGCCTTCCTACAGGATTACGGCATCAACCTGCCGCCACAGATTTGCGACACGCCGGGCTCGATCTGGGTGATGTACGAAGGCCGCTGGGCGCCCCTGACGACCGTGGAGCCGGTGCTGAAGGCCGCGGGAATCGACCCGAGCACGCTGCCCCATGCCACGGCTGCCTTCAATCTGATTGCCTTCCTGGGCATCGCCATGGTCACCACGATTCTGATCATCGGCATCAAGGAGTCGGCCAACTTCAATACCGGTGTGGTCTTCGTGAAGCTGTTCGCGGTGGTGACGTTCATCATCGTGGCTGGCGCATACGTGATCAAACAGCCTGAGATCGCCAGCGCGAATTGGGCGATATTCCTGCCGCCGAACCAAGGATCGTTCGGAGCCTTCGGCTGGTCAGGCGTGGCTCGAGCCGCCGGAGTGGTGTTCTTTGCCTATATCGGATTCGACGCCGTCTCCACCGCGGCGCAGGAGGCCAAAAACCCGCAGAAGGACATGCCCATCGGCATTCTGGGATCGCTGGCCATCTGCACGATTCTGTACATCGTAGTTTCAGGACTGCTGACCGCCACGGTGCATTACTCGCGGCTGAACGTGGGAGCCCCGGTTTCGCTGGCCATCCGGGAAACTGGCGTACAGTGGGGAAGCTACATCGTGAACGCGGGAGCGCTGGCCGGGCTGAGTACGGTGATGCTGGTGATGCTGCTGGGACAGTCGCGCGTGTTCTACTCCATGTCGCGCGACGGGCTGCTGCCCAAGTGGGCGGGCGAAGTCCACCCGCGCTTCCGCACCCCGTGGAAATCCACGGCGCTGGTAGGAATGTTTGTGGCAGTTTTTGCCGCAGTGGTTCCCATCGGCATTCTGGGACAACTGGTCAGCATCGGGACGCTGCTGGCATTCGTGATCGTGTGTGTGGGAGTGATGGTGCTGCGCAAGCGCCGCCCTGACCTCAAACGCCCATTCCGGACGCCATGGGTACCCTTAGTGCCCATCCTGGGAATCGCGATCGCCTTCCTCATGATGGCGGCGCTTCCATGGGATACCTGGCTGCGATTGCTGATCTGGCTGGCCATCGGGATGATGATCTATTTCCTGTACGGCATCAGGCACAGCCGGGTGCAGACCGGATCGAAGACCTAGCGGACATCTCAGCCATGGCGGGACAACGGCTCCGCACGCGAAGCGATGGCCCGCCCTCCGCGCCGCTGCGCATCTCCATCGACACCGGCGGCACCTTCACCGACTGCGTGTGGGTGGAAAAGGGCCGCGTCCGGCTACTCAAGGTCTTTTCCACGCCTTCCGATCCATCGCGCGCGATTGCCGGCGCCGTGGCCCGCATTGCCGGTGGCGCGCAGGCGTTCGTCCTGTTACACGGCACCACCGTCGGAACCAACACGCTGCTCGAGCGCAAGGGCGCTCGCGTGGCCTTCGTGACCACGGAAGACTTCGAGGATTCCATCGAGATCGGACGCCAGGCCCGCCCGCGGTTATACGACTTCTTCTTTGACCGCGTGGAGCCACTGGTGCCGGCCGCACGCCGATTCGGTGTGCCGGAGCGGATTGCACCCGACGGCCGCGTGCTGCGGCGCCCATCGTCCGTGGAACTGCGGCGGCTGGCGGCCGCGGTTGTACGGGTGCGACCGCAGTCGGTGGCGGTCTCCCTGCTCTTCTCCTTCGCCAACCCGGCGCATGAACGCGCGGTGGCTGCCGCGCTGCGCGGGCTCCGCGTGCCCATCTCGCTTTCGCATGAAATCCTGCCCGAGTTCCGCGAATACGAGCGCGCTTCCACCGTGGTGATGAATGCCTATCTGCAGCCGGTGATGGAGCGCTACCTGGGCGGGCTGGCAAAGCGTTTGGGAAGCGGGCCGCGCGACCAACGGAGGCCGCGCCCAGCGACCAGGCCCACTGCGCAGATCTTTGTGATGCAGTCGAGCGGAGGCATCACCGCGCTGGCCGCCGCGGCCCGCGAGCCTGTGCGTACCGTACTTTCCGGCCCAGCCGGCGGAGTAGTGGGAGCTGCCGCTATGGCACGGCGCAGCGGTTTCGAGCGCATCATCTCTTTCGATATGGGTGGCACTTCGACCGACGTTGCCCTGGTGGACCGCGCACCTGTTCCTTCGAGCGAAGGCGAAGTCGCGGGACTTCCCGTGCGGGTTCCGATGCTCGATATCCATACCGTCGGCGCAGGAGGTGGATCGCTGGCACGCTTTGACGCGGCCGGCGCGTTGCGCGTGGGTCCGCAGTCGGCGGGAGCGGATCCTGGCCCTATCTGTTACGGCCGCGGCGAAGAGCCCACGGTCACGGATGCCAATCTGCTGCTCGGCCGGTTGCCGGCGCACAAATTCCTGGGCGGCGATTTTACGCTCGACATGGAGCGCACTCGCAACCTGGTTGCACGCTGGTTGAAACACAACCATTCGTCGCTCAGCCTGGAACGCTTCGCGGCGGGCGTGGTGCGCGTAGTGAACGCCAACATGGAGGCGGTGCTGCGCGTGGTTTCCATCGAGCGCGGACACGATCCGCGAGACTTTACACTGGTGGCGTTCGGCGGCGCCGGTCCGTTACACGCGTGTGAACTGGCGCAGGCACTGGGCATTCCGCGAGTGCTGGTGCCGCAGAATCCGGGCGCGCTTTCCGCGCTGGGAATCTTGATGAGCAATGTGGTGAAGGATTACTCGCGCACTGTACTGTGGCCGGTAAGTGGCGGGCTTCCGAACACGAAACTGCGAGCGGTGTTCCACGAACTGGAGCGGACTGCGCTCGCCGATTTTCGAAGCGAACGCTGGGCGGGCAGGGTGCGCTTCGCGCGTTCCGTGGATGTACGTTATCGCGGACAGGGCTACGAGCTTTCCGTTCCGTTCACGTCTGCGCTCCTGCGCAGCTTTCACCAGGAACATCAGCGACGGTATGGATACAGTCATCCGGGAAGGGAAGTGGAGCTGGTGACGCTGCGCTTGCGGGCCATGATTCCGGCGCGCGCCGTAGGTCTTCGCGCGGAAGCCGGGAAGATACAGGCGGCAGGCACGGCGCCTGTGTATTTTGACGGAAGCTTCCGGCCCACGCGAATTTACGATCGTTCGTCGCTGGCGGCGGGGAAGCGCTATGCCGGGCCGGCGGTGATCACGGAATACAGCGCGACGTCGGTGGTGCCTCCGGGCATGCGGTTCCGTATGAATTCGGCGGGAAATCTGATCATTGAGGTCTAGAGGATCGTTCGTTTGGTCGCTAGTCGTTCGTC
The DNA here is from genome assembly GCA_050746065.1 of Terriglobales bacterium. Taxonomy (GTDB): domain Bacteria; phylum Acidobacteriota; class Terriglobia; order Terriglobales; family Acidobacteriaceae; genus CAZXVY01. The sequence goes on from JBOGLL010000174.1 coordinate 3,356, forward strand.
GTTGGGTCGTTAGTCGTGGTCCATATCGCTGGCGTTTCAGACTAGTCCATCGTGATGTTATTGGTTAGATAGGATCTTGTATAGTATTGATATATAGCATGTTAACAGTTCCATGAACGTTGAGTTGGCCACCAACGACCAACGACTAACGACCAACGACTAACGACTGAGCCCATGCGCGTTTTCATCCAAGGAGAACCAGGCTCCTTCAGCCATGAGGCGGCGAAGAAGATGGTGAAGGGTGCGCGTGTGGTGTCATGTGCGACGTTTGGCGCCGTGTTCGACGGCGTAGCCAAGGGCGGCGTGGGGGTGATTCCCATCGAGAACACGCTGGCGGGCTCAGTGGGAGAGAACCTCGACCTGCTGCTGGAACGCGAGGTGTTCATCCGCGCCGAGCTGCCACTGCGCATCGCGCTTTGCCTGATCGCTCCAGCGGGCGTGAAATTCCGCGACGTGCGTCGCGTGCTGTCCCATCCGGTGGCGCTCGATCAGTGTCGCGACTTTTTTCGCAGTCACCCGGGCGTCGAAGCGGTCCCGGCTCATGACACGGCGGCTGCGGTGCGGCAAGTGGTAAGGGAGAAGATGGGAGACACGGCCGCGATCGCAGGCGCAGCGGCGGCGGAAGAGTACGGCGGACGCATTCTGCGAAAGAACCTGGAAGACAATCAGCAGAACTTCACGCGCTTCCTTCTGATCGGTCGCAGCAAGACCGTAGTTCCGGGCGCAAACAAGACCAATATTGCGTTCTCCACGAAAAACGTTGCCGGTGCGCTGTTTCAGGCGCTGGGTGTCTTCGCGGAGCGCGGCATCAGTTTGAGCCGCATCGCTTCGCGACCGGTGCCCGGACGTCCGTGGGAGTATGTCTTCTTCGCGGACTTTCTTCGGGGCAACGACGAGGTGGCCCGGGCTGCATTACGAAGCCTGGAGGAGGCTGCGGGTCGTGTGAAGGTATTAGGCGTCTATAAGAGACGGGACTGAAGTTCTCCAAAGCAGGAAACAAAAAGACGAACAACCCGAAAACCCACCTTCTCCGCATTGCCCCGGTCCTCGCGCATCAATTACAATCGCGCCCGCATCTAAGGAGCATTGTGAGCAAAGAAAAGAGTGCCGTGCCGGGCCCGAGCACGGGGCCAGCGCAGCCGCCCGTACAAGGCTTTCCACCCTATCCGGTGCTGCCGGTACGCGACACCGTGCTGTTCCCGCATGCGGTACTGCCCTTGACCGTAGGGCGGGAGAGCTCCGTCGATTTGATCAACAACCTGGGCGAGGACAAGACCATTGTAGTGGTGGCCCAGCGCGATGCGCGCGTGGACACGCCCCAGCCCAGCGATCTCTATAACCAGGGCACGGTGGCGGTGGTGCACAAGGTGGTGCGCATGCCCAACCAGAGCCTGTTCATCTTTACCGAAGGCCTGGAACGGGTGCGGCTGGAGGAGTTCGTCCAGCTTACGCCTTACATCCGCGCCACCACGCGGACCATCCCGGACGTTGAAGCCGGGAAGACGCCGGAAGTGGAGGCGCTGCAGCGCAATGTGCTGACGCTGTTCCAGCAGATCGTGGCGGGCTCGCCCACGCTCTCCGACGAGCTTTCGACGGTAGCCATGAACATTGACGACCCCGGCCGACTGGCCGATTTTGTGGCCTCGTCCATGCCGTCGCTGCCCACGCGCGACAAGCAGGAGATCCTGGAGACGCCGGACGTGATGGCCCGCCTGCGCAGCATCAACCGACACCTGACCAAGGAGCTGGAAGTCCAGCAACTGCGCAACAAGATCCAGAGCGAAGTGCAGGACCAGGTGCAGCAGTCGCAGCGCGAGTATTACCTGCGCGAGCAAATGAAGGCCATCCAGAAGGAACTGGGCGAGCAGGACGAGACCTCGCGCGATGTGGAGGAGCTGCGCCAGAAGATCGAAGCAGCGGGCATGCCCGACGAGGTGAAAAAGGAAGCCCTGAAAGAGCTGACCCGCCTGGCTCGCACTTCGCCCATGGCCGCCGATTACTCGGTGACGCGCAATTACATCGAGTGGCTTGCGGTGCTGCCTTGGAAGAAGTCGAGCGGCTCGGAAGTGGACATCATTAAAGCGCGAGAGATCCTCGATGCCGATCACTACGACCTGCAGAAGGTCAAAGACCGCATCCTCGACTACCTGGCCGTGCGCCGGCTGAAGCCTTCAATGAAAGGCCCGATTCTGTGCTTCGTGGGGCCGCCGGGCGTGGGCAAGACGTCGCTGGGCAAGTCGATCGCGCGGGCATTGGGGCGCAAGTTCGTCCGCTTGTCGCTGGGTGGCGTGCACGACGAGGCGGAGATCCGCGGCCACCGCCGTACCTACATCGGGGCGTTGCCCGGACAGATCATGCAGGGCATCCGCCGGGCGGAGACCAACGATCCCGTCTTCATGCTGGACGAAGTGGACAAGCTGGGCCGCGATTTCCGCGGCGATCCGTCGTCGGCGCTGCTGGAGACGCTGGATCCGGAGCAGAACAACAGTTTCCGCGACAACTATCTGGACGTGCCTTTCGATCTTTCCAAGGTGCTGTTCATCACCACCTCCAACATGCTCGATCCCATCCCCGACCCGCTGCGCGACCGCATGGAGATCATCGAGCTGCAGGGCTACACGGAAGATGAGAAGGTGCACATTGCCTTCCGCTATCTGATCCCGCGGCAGACCGAGGAAAACGGAATCAAGGCGGAAGACATCGAGTTCCCGGAGGATGCGGTCCGCTTCATCATCCGGCATTACACGCGCGAGGCCGGGGTACGCAATCTGGAGCGCAACCTGGGTACGGTATGCCGCAAGCAAGCGCGCCGCCTGGCAGAAGGGAAGACGGAAAAGCTGGTAGTGACGCGCGGGGTGGTGCAGGATTTCCTGGGCGGCATCAAGATCCGCGTAGACACGGAAATCGCCGAACGCACGCGGCGTTGCGGCGTGGCCGTTGGCCTGGCGTGGACGCCCACCGGCGGCGACGTGCTCTTCATCGAAGTCAACAAGATGAAGGGCTCGAAGAACTTCATCATCACCGGGCAGGTGGGCCAGGTGATGCAGGAGTCCATGCAGGCGGCGCTGACCTGGGTGCGATCGAACGCCGGAAAGCTGGGCATCTCCGACGACTTCTTCAGGGAGCATGACCTGCACATCCACGTGCCCGCGGGCGCCATCCCCAAAGACGGCCCTTCGGCAGGCGTAACCATGGCCACCGCGCTGGTTTCGCTGCTCACCGACCGCTGCGTGCGTCCTTATACCGCGATGACCGGCGAGATCACGCTGAGCGGCAATGTGCTGCCTGTAGGCGGGATCAAAGAGAAAGTGCTGGCGGCGAAGCGGGCCGGCATTCGCGACATCATCATGCCGGCGGACAACAAGATGAACTCCGACGAAGACCTTACCCCCGACCAGCTCGAAGGAATCATTCTGCACTTCGTCAACACCATTGACGAGGTGCTG
>JBOGLL010000175.1:0-6515 GCA_050746065.1 Terriglobales bacterium
TCCACGGGGTGTTGACACACGATGCGGCTGACGCTTAAGGTAGTGATATCACTACATGAAGGAGTGGCACCCATGCGGATGGGCTTGCGGGAGGCTAACCAGCATTTTTCAAAGGCCGTCAAGGCGGTCAAGGCCGGGGACCAAGTCGTCCTGACCGACCGGGGAAAGCCGATCGCGGTGATCAAGCGATTGCCTCAGGCGCATTCGGACGCTGTTGAAGCTGCCTTGGATCGCATGGCCGTAGCGGGCCTGCTGCGCCGGGCCGGGCGACCCCGACCGATGACACGGCCGCGCTGGCAGCCGGTCCGGATCAAGGGACTTCCACTATCCCAGACACTGCGCGAGGAACGGGACGTTGAATGACCCCGCGGCTCGCCTACTTTGACACGAGTGTCCTGGTGAAGCGCTACGTTCGAGAGCAGAACTCCGCAGCGGCCCGGCGAATGTTGAGCCGCTTCCGCGTCGTGTCCTGCGCGCTGGCGCCCCTGGAGATCGTCTCGACGCTGAGTCGACGACGCAGAGCCGGAGAAGTCTCCCCGGACCGGCATCAAGTGCTTGTTGGGCGACTGCGACGGGACCGTACACACTGGGAACTCGTTGAAGTCGGACCGCTGGTGCTCGACCGGGCAGAAGAGATCATTGAGCGCACGGGCTTGAGATCGCTTGACGCTGTACACATAGCCTCGGCGATGGTCTTTCAACAGGTAACGCGTGTGCAGATCCCTTTTGCCACTGCGGACGGCCAGCAACGCCAAGCCGCCAGCCTCTTGGAGCTGGAGCTGGTCGATCTTGACTGACGCGAGTCAGTGGGCCTGAACCGGAGTAAAATCCGTCCTGGCCTTGGAAGATGCCACCCGATGCTGCCGCGCGTACCGGTACTCTTGCCACAGCCCGAAATCGACTACATCACGGACATCGCTGGCGATATGGTTCCCCGGAAAGACGGCATCCTGTTGGGAGGCACCTGGGAACCAGGAGTTTGGACGCTCGAACCCAATCAGGAAGCGATGCAGCGCTACATGAACCGGCACATGGAATTTTTTAACAGGATGAAATGATCATGAAGCGTGCCTTGTTTTCCGGTATTTCGCTGGGGTTGGCGGTCCTTGCAGCCCAGGCTCACGCGCAGGTGACAGGGCAAGTGGATGTGCGCCAGTGGAAAATCGTCTTCGACTCATACCGGGATCGGGACCAGGAAATCTACGTGATGAACCCGGACGGGTCGAATCAACGTGATGGATGCCGACGGCTCCAACGTCCAGCGACTCACGCATACACCGGGCTCCGGGAAGTTCAGTTCGGATCCAGCTTGGTCGCCCGATGGCAACTGGATCGCTTTTGACTCCAACCTGGACGGGAATCAGGAGATTTACGTGATGTCTTCGGACGGTTCCCATCTGAAGCGGCTGACATACACGCCGGGCAAGCGGCACAGTTACAAGCCCCACTGGTCGCGCGATGGAAAACAGTTTGCCTTTTCCTCAACCCGTGACGGAAGCTCTGACAACTGGTTTGAGAGCGTAGAAATATACACGATGGATACAGACGGCTCCAATGTCCGTCGGCTCACGCACGCCACCGACGAGGGCTACACCAGTTCGGATGCAAAATGGTCCCTCGATGGCAAGAAGATCGCTTTTCTCTCCGGGCCAGGTGCAAAGAAGATCAAGCAATGGCGGAAGAGCCGGGAGATCTACGTGATGGACGCCGACGGCTCCAATGGGCAGCGGTTGACCTTCAACAAGGCACATGACGAGCACCACGATTGGTGACCACGAGGTCATAGTAGCGCAACCTCATGCTGCTGAGCGTAGAGAACCTTGCCACCTATTTCTTTCTCGACGAAGGTGTGTTGAGGGCGGTGGACGATGTCTCCTTTGAAATTGGCGAGAATGAGACCGTGGCTCTGGTCGGAGAATCCGGATGCGGCAAGACCATTGTTGCGCTCTCAATGATCCGGCTCGTTCCGCCACCGGGCCGGATTGTTCAGGGGAAAATTCTTCTCAACGGTGATGACATCCTGAACGCCCCCGCTGAGCGGATTCGTGAGATTCGGGGCAAAGCAATCGGAATGGTTTTCCAAGAACCGGGGGCCGCGTTGAATCCGGTGTACACCGTCGGCTATCAGCTCGGCGAGGTTCTTCAACTGCACAGAGGCCTTTTGCGCCGTGAAGCTGAGCGCGAGGCGGTGACGCTTCTGGGCGAAACCGGAATTCCAGAGCCAGAGCGACGGGCGAAGGCATACCCCTTCGAGCTCTCGGGTGGGATGCGTCAGAGGGCTGTGATTGCGCTAGCCATCAGTGCCCGCCCCAAGCTGCTCATCGCCGACGAACCGACGACCGCACTCGATGTGACCGTGCAAGCGGAGATTCTGGACCTGCTTCGCCACCTTCAAGAGCGGTACAAAATGGCGATCCTGCTCATCACTCACGATCTTGGGGTGGTGGCCGAAATGGCGCGGCGCGTGTTCGTGATGTACACCGGCAAGATTGTGGAAGTCGCCCGAACAGAAGCGCTCTTCCGGTTCCCGAAGCACCCTTATACGCAAGGCCTGCTCAACGCCGCGCTGTGCCTGGGCGCCGGTCAGAACGAGCCGTTGCGCGGCATCCCGGGTTCGGTGCCGGATTTTTTCAATTTGCCCTCAGGCTGCACCTTCCATCCACGCTGCCCGATCGGCGACAGCTCCTGCACAACCGAATTTCCGCCACTCCGTGAGATTTCCATCGACCGGATGTGCGCTTGCTACAAGGTTGGGGCGGATTGATGACATGACGACCAGCGCAACAACGATCCCCGTAGAAGGCTTGCTCTCCGTTTCCGGCCTGAAGACCTACTTTCCCTTCGGGAATCGGTGGTTTGGGAGACCGCAATCGGTTCGTGCTGTGGACGGCGTGAATCTCGTATTGCGACGCGGTGAAATATTGGGCTTGGTCGGCGAATCTGGTTGCGGGAAAACAACGCTCGGCAGATCAGTGTTGCGCCTTGTCGAGCCCAGCGAGGGAAAAATCTATTTCGACGGCAAGGATCTCCTGGCTCTCAAAGGGCGGGACCTGCGGGCCATGCGCCCCCGAATGCAGATCGTTTTTCAGGACCCGTATTCCTCGCTCAGCCCCAGGAAGAGAATCGAGCAGATCATTGCGGAACCGTTGCTCCTTCACGGCCGCGTATCGAAAGATCAAGTCGAGAAGAAGGTGGCCTCTCTCCTCGGCGAAGTCGGACTAGAGCCTTACTTCGTGTATCGGTATCCACACGAGATGAGCGGCGGGCAGCGCCAGCGTGTGGCGATTGCCAGGGCGCTCGCGGTCGATCCAGAGTTCGTCGTTGCAGACGAACCGGTCTCTGCCCTCGATGTATCGGTGCGCGCGCAGATTCTGAACATCCTACTGGAACTGCAGCGGAAGAAGGGTATCGCGATGCTCTTCATCTCGCACGACCTGGCGGTGGTGGAACGGATCGCGCACCGCATCGCCGTGATGTACATGGGCAAGATCGTCGAGGAGGCCGACGCCGGTCGCGTTATCGAATCCCCGCTGCATCCTTACACCCAGGCCCTTCTCTCCTCCGTGCCTGTCCCAGATCCTGAAAAGAGAGGCAGGCGGATCCGCTTGACCGGGGACCTTCCTTCGCCGATCAAGCCAATCTGTGGGTGTTCATTTGCTTCCCGCTGCCCTGAGGTTCAAGCCATCTGCCGCGAAGTGGCGCCGGCGCTGGAGGAAAAGAGGCCCGGACACCTAGCCTCCTGCCACCTTCGGTAGTTCTTATAATAATGCGGATTTCCGCTTTGAGTAAAAAACGGTCAACCTCATTAACTATACGTCGAGCGACCTCATACCGCCGAGGGAAAACAATCCGCGGATTCCGCGGATTTCACGGATTCGAAGCACGTCGCTCGAAGAGGGACAAAGAAGTCCCAAAGCTAAATAAAGGGCACGAATGTCGTGCTCCTCGATTCGGATGTCGCGAAGGTGTTCAGAGATTCCGCTGCCGTCAACGACGCCCTGCGCCTCTTGGTCGCGGTAGCGGAGGCGAAGGTGCCCCGACGCCGTGATCAGCAGCGCTCCCCCAAGCGCCGGTGAGCCGGCAACCAGGCTCTACAGCGGGACGGCGTTTTTCTCCACGAAGCTTTCCACCGCGGATTCGTCGCGGCCGATGTAGTGGAAGGACTCGGCGTACTCCAGGCCGTGGGCCTGGCCGCGGGCGCGGTCGCGCGCCAGCGCGAAGGTCTTGGTGTATTGCCGGTTGGCCGTGTCGTCGTCGGCGCCCAGCAGCGGCAGGCGCCGGCCCTGCGCTGCCAGGCGTCGCCGCAGCGCGGCCCCCAGGTTTCCGGCCGGCCCCTGCGTTACGTTAGCCATGTTGGCGTACACTTTTTTGTCTATGTAGGCGCCGATGTCCACCACCCGGTTCACCAGTTGCGGCCCGCGCGCGAAATAGTATTTCTCCTGCGGCGCGTGCGGCTTCAGCCCCGCGCGGAAATGCTCCGGGTAATCCCACTGCGACCCGGCCATCCAGCAGGCGGACTCGACCGCGCTGGCCGTCACGTAGTGGTCCGGGTTGCGCTCGTAGAGTCCGGACGGGTCGTAAACCAGCACCGTATCCACCTTGAACAGCCGGAAAAGGAAGATCAGCCGCGCGCGGATCTCGGCGATGGGCCAGGCGTCCATGTTGTGGTTCGGATAATTCAAGAACAGCGTCTCGGACAATCCGAGGCGTCGCGCCATCTCCACCGTATCGCGCTCGTTCTTCAAAACGATGTCGCCGATGGACGAGCCGGTCCCGGCCATCGAGTCATCCGACACCGTGATCAGAATTCCGGTGTAGCCCTCGTCTAATAACTTGAGCACCGTGCCGCCGGCGAAGATCGGGATGTCGTCGCAGTGCGGCTGAATGGCGGCCAGGACTTTGCCCTTGTGCGGCTTGCCCGGCTTGCCCGCCTGGGCGCGCTCGATGGTGATCGTCGTTTGATACGAGGTGCTGCCCGTGCCGCCGGCCTGCAGCTCGCCTGGGAGCGCGGGCCTCTGGCCCGCTGAAGTTTGAGCCGCTCCCAGGGCCGCCGCCAACGACTCGCCGATAAACTCTCTTCTCCGCATGTGCACCACCCTCCAGACAGGCCCAAGGCCCGTCGCTACATTCGGCCGGCATTCTACCCCTTTCAGCAGGCTGCTCAAAAATCCACTAAGGTATGAATCAAAGGCGTAGAACGAATTCTGAAGACGACATGCTTCCCGAATACGACTTTACAGGCGCCGTTCGAGGCAAGTACTACGCGCGCTATCACGAGGGCACCAATGTCGTGCTCCTCGATCCGGATATCGCCGAGGTGTTTAGAGATTCCGCTGCCGTCAATGATGCCCTGCGACTCTTGGTTTCCTTGGCGAAAGCTAAGGTGCCGCGACGACGCGCCGAAGCTCCCGATCAGCAGCGCTCTCACAAGGCGTTTCACCTGACGCGCCAAAAGGCAGCGCGCCGGTGACACCCGCGGCCGGAAGACTGAATCAGGCGCCTGGCGCGCCGGAACGCTTGCGCCAGTAGCGCGCCAGGCCGTACCAGCAGGATGGAAGCCCGCCGGTCTGCGCGAAGCGCTGTGCATCGGCCTCCGAAACCTGGCGGGAAATCTGTGCCAGCACCTGCTCGGTGAAGCGCGCCGCGCAGGTGTCATCGTCGTCGCCGCTGGCGAGCGAATCGCGGACCAGCGCGCTCCACTCTTCCAGGCGCTCTTCGAGCGTGCCCAGGTGCCATTCGAGCGAATCGGCCGGGCCGAAGTGAGTGAGGAAAAGGCGCTCGGGCCGCCACGCCCGGATCTTCTCCAGGCTGGCGCGCCACTGCTCCAGGTCAATGTCCGGCGGTGGAGTCGGCGCCGTAATGCAGCTTACGTTCCCGATGCGAATGCCCGCGGTGTCTCCAACGAAAGCGATTCCGCTTTGCGCATCCATCAGGCTGACGTGGTGCGAAGCGTGGCCCGGCGTGTAAGCCACGTCGAGCGAGCGCGAACCTAGCGCAATTCTCTCGCCGCCGGCCAGCGCCTGCACATTGCCCGCCGGTACCGGCAGAAACTCGCCCCACAATCGGTCCATCTCGGCGCCGTACAGGCGCAGCGCGCTCTGCAGCAGCCGCGATGGGTCAATCATGTGCGGCGCACCCTGTTCGTGCACGGAGACGCGGATGCGCGGGTTCTCCTTTACGATGGTGCCCGTGGCGCCGGCATGGTCCAGGTGAATGTGCGTGAGCACCACCGCGCTGACATCGGCGAGCGAGGCGCCGGCGAGGGCCAGCTTCTCGCGCAGCGTTCCCAGCGCCGAAGTCGGTCCGGGATCAATAACGGCCAGGCCCGCTTCGCTCTCGATTACGCAGGCGGCGATGCTTTGCAGCCGCCCCACGTGCTCCACGTCCACCATTGTGATCCGCGGAGCAACTTGCTGGTTCGGCGCGGCCGGGGCTGTGATCATAATGGAGAGTCTATCACCAGGGGTAACACGATGACCGAGCCACAAAGGATTGAAGATCAACTGCGGCGCGCG
>JBOGLL010000176.1:0-20426 GCA_050746065.1 Terriglobales bacterium
GAGTACGAGCTGCGCAAGGCCGAGGTCCGGCAGGCAGAGGCGGGCGTCGCCAGCAAAGAAGCCGAACTGGCAAGGGTCGAAGAGAAACTGCACCGTTTCGGCCTCACCGAAGAACAGGTAACAACCCTGCGAGCCGCCCCAGAGGGCGAGCATCGCACCGCTTCGCACAACATCCTTCGGGCGCCCTTCAGTGGCGTGATCACGAAGTACGACGTTTCTCGCGGAGAGCTCGTAACTCGCGAAAAGGAACTGTTCACCATCGTGGATACGTCCTCCGTTTGGGTTTTGGCCGACGTCTATGAGAAGGACATCGGTGAGGTGCCGCGGACTGGCGAATGTCTGGTATCGGTGACGTCCTATCCCAACGAGCAATTCAAGGGGAAGATCACCTACGTCAGCGACTTCCTCGATCCGGCCTCCCGCACCGCGAAGCTCCGTTGCGTGGTCGCCAATGCCGACGGCCGCTTGAAGCTGGAGATGTTTGCGGACGTGTTGATCCCAACCACGCGGACAGCGCCGGTCGTGACCGTTCCCACTGCCGCGCTGCAGGAAATCAACGGCGAACCCGCAGTGTTTATCCAGCGCGACGCGACCCATTTTGAAAAGAAATCCGTGCGTATCGGAGAGCGGGGAGCAGACCGAGTCCAGGTGCTGTCTGGCGTGAGCCGTGGCGACAAGGTGGTTACGGCCGGCAGCTTCCATCTCAAGTCGGAATTATTGCGGGAGCAGATCGGCGGGGAGGAATAGAGACGCCCATGCACCGTCTGGTTGAGTTCTCTCTTAGAAACCGCGCTCTGATCCTCGCGTTCACAGTGCTGGTTGTCGCTGTCGGCATCTGGGCGATGCGGGTGCTTCCGATTGACGCGGTTCCCGACATCACCCCCAACCAGGTGCTCATCCTCACCAGCGCTCCGGGTCTGGGCCCTGTAGAAGTGGAAAGGTTCATTACTTTTCCGGTTGAGACAGCGATGAGCGGGTTACCGGGAATCGTTGAAATCCGCTCCCTTTCTCGCTTCGGCCTCTCCGCAGTGACGGTGTTCTTCGATGAAGGCATGGACATCTACTTCGCCCGGCGTTTGGTAATGGAGCGCCTGCCGCAGGCGCGCGAGATGATCCCCCCCGGTTTCGGCCAGCCGGAGATGGGTCCGATCAGCACTGGACTGGGCGAGATTTATCAGTTCGAGGTTTATGGCGACGGTTATTCCCTTATGGATCTGCGAAGCATCCTGGAGTGGGACATCGCGTTTCAGCTTCGTTCGGTTCCCGGCGTGGTGGAGGTCAACACGTATGGCGGCGAACTGAAGACCTACGAAGTGCAGCTCGATGCCGACCGGCTCGTTAGCTACAGGATTCCGCTGGCCGCGGTCTTTGAGGCGCTGGAGAAGAACAACTTCAATTCCGGCGGAGGATACATCGAGCACAACCAGGAGCAGTACGTGGTCCGCGGCGAAGGCCTGGTGGGCACGCTGGAGGACATCGGCAACATCGTGGTGGGCGCGACCGGAGATGGAACCCCAATTTACATCAAGAACCTGGGCACGGTTCGCTTTGCGCCAATGATCCGTCAGGGTGCGGCCACGCGCGACGGTCGGGGCGAGGTGGTGACGGGCGTGGTCATGATGCTGATCGGGGAGAACTCGCGGGTCGTGGCCCAACGCGTCGCGGCCAGGCTCGACGAAATCCAGAAGACGCTTCCCAAGGGCGTCCGGGTCCAGGCCTACTACGACCGTACAGATTTGGTTCGTAAGACTATCCGCACCGTGGAGAAGAATCTGGTCGAGGGCGCCCTCTTGGTGATTGCCGTCTTGCTTTTGCTGCTGGGCAACGTGCGAGCCTCGCTGATCGTGGCTTCAGTCATTCCACTTTCCATGCTCGTGGCTTTTACCGGCATGGTCCAGGCCGGTATCAGCGGCAACCTGATGAGTCTGGGAGCGATCGACTTCGGGTTGATCGTAGACGGGGCCGTGGTCATGGTCGAAAACGCCGTCCGGCATCTGGCGAAAAAGCGCCCTGAGAATCCCGGCCACTCCATGGCAACGATCCTGGAGGCGGCGCGCGAGGTAGCCCGCCCCGTGTTCTTCGCCGTGCTCATCATCACTGCCGTTTATGTTCCGATCCTGACCTTGCAAGGCGTCGAGGGGAAGATGTTCCGGCCCATGGCGTGGACGGTTATCTTTGCCTTGGTGGCTTCGCTGGTTCTGGCGCTGACCCTGGTGCCGGTGCTGACTTCGTTCTTGCTGGCAAGGAACGTCTCTCACGATGAACCTCGGGTGATGCAGGCTCTGAAGGCTCGGTACATGCCGCTGCTGCGCAAGGCGATTGACAGGCCCGTTGTTCCCGCTGCCACCGCCGCGGTCGTGTTCGTGGGCGGCCTGCTGATGGCAGCCTTCATGGGTTCCGAGTTCATTCCACGGCTCGACGAAGGCGCTCTGGCGTTACAAGCCTGGCGGCTGCCCAGTGTGGCGTTGACAGAGTCGGTTCAAAGCACGAGCTTAATTGAAAAGGTGCTCAAGCAGTTTCCGGAGGTTGTTACGGTTGTATCCAGAACCGGGCGCGCCGAGATTGCGACGGACCCCATGGGGCTGGAGACCAGCGACATCTACGTCATCCTGAAGCCACACGATGAGTGGAAGACGGCCAGCACGCGCGAAGATCTGATTGCCGCCTTTGACGCGGCCCTCAAGAAAAACGTCCCGGGTAATATCTTCAGCTACTCGCAGCCGATCGAACTGCGAATGCAGGAACTCATCGCGGGAGTGCGTTCCGACATCGCCATTACGATCTACGGAGACGACCTGGAAATGCTGCGTCAGAAGGCCGACGAGGTCGCCAGGGTGGTCTCCCAAGTGAAGGGCGCCGCTGATGTGAAAGCCGAGCAGACGGGGGGACTGCCCTACCTGCGAATTGAGATCCAACGCGACCAGATTGCACGGTACGGCATCAACGCCCGCGATGTCTTGGACGCGGTGGAAGCAATCGGAGGCCGGGAGGTTGGCCAGGTGCTGGAAGGACAGAAGCGGTTCGCGATGCAGGTGCGCTTCGAGTCGCAGGACCGCGACCAAATTGACAAGATCGGCAACCTAAAGGTGGCGGACCCGCGCGGGCGGTTGATCCCGCTCAGCCAACTGGCCCGGATTGAGACGGCACCGGGGCCGGCCCAGATCAGCCGGAGCAACATTCACCGGCGCATCAGTGTAGAAGCCAACGTCCGCGGGCGCGACCTGGCCGGCTTTGTGGCCGACGCCCAGCTTGCGGTTGGAGAGAAAGTGACGCTGCCATCCAGCTACTGGATTGAGTGGGGCGGACAGTTCCAGAACCTCCAGCGTGCAAGCCAGCGGCTGGCGGTGGTGGTCCCGATCGCTTTACTCCTGATCCTCTTCCTTCTTTACGCAACTTTCGATGCGCTCAAGCCCGCGCTGTTGATCTTCCTCAACGTCCCGGTCGCGGCCACGGGAGGCGTCTTCGCCTTGGCGCTTCGCGGGATGCCCTTCAGCATCTCCGCCGGGGTGGGATTCATCGCCGTCTTCGGCGTGGCAGTGATGAACGGCCTGGTGCTCTTGGCGCACATCTCCAGCCTCAGGCAGCAGGGAGTGGAGATGCGCGAAGCGGTGGAGCGTGGGAGTCTCGAGAAAATGCGGACCATGATCATGGCGCCCCTGGTCGCGGGGCTGGGCTTCCTTCCGATGGCCGTGGCCACCAGCGCCGGGGCTGAGGTGCAGCGTCCGCTGGCTACTGTCGTGATCGGCGGGCTCGCGACTTCAACTCTGCTCACGTTGTTTGTGCTGCCCGCCCTCTATCGCTGGTTTGAGGCTCGGCGGGTGGAAGTTGAAATCTAGCGGAGGACAGACATGAAGGAGATCAAGGCAATCGTCCAGCCTTTCATGCTTCCAAGGATCGTCGAGGCCCTGCAAGAGATACCCGACCTGCCGGGCGTAACGGTCTCCGAGGTGCGGGGATTCGGGCGGGGTCGTGCTGCCAACGCGCTAGAGAAGGTCTCGGAGGGATCGGTCGAATACGTGAAAAAGGCCAAACTGGAAATCGTCGTGCCGGACGAGCTCGTGGCGTTGGTGGTGCGGACGATCCAGGAACGGGCGCACACGGGCAGCCCAGGCGACGGGAAGATCTTCGTGTACACAGTCGAGGATGTGGTTCGCATTCGAACCGGTGAGCGCGGCGAGAATGCCATTTAGACAAGAGAGGCGCACGTGACCCCACCCGACAGTCAGCCGATGAGCCAGCCCGGCAGCCAGCTTGCCGAAACCGGCGCAGTCTGCGACCTCCAAGTCCGCGGAATGGACTGCCCAAGCTGTGCCGAGGATGTCCGGCGCGCGCTAGAGAAGCTAAGGGGCGTGCAGGATGTTCGTGTGGACCTTCTCAGCGGCAGCGTGCAGGTGCAGCTGGCGAAAGGTGAGCCGGCGCGTGCCGACCTCGCAGGCGCTATACGCCGGTTAGGCTACCAGGTCGAAGCCGGTGGAGAACCGACGCTGGCGGCCTTCATCGTGGAGGGGATGGATTGCGCGGACGAGGCTCGCCAGATTGAAAGCGTACTGGGAAAGCTGCCGGGGGTGAACAAACTCCAGTTCGACTTCATGCGCCGACGCCTGGCGGTTGAAGGTGCGGTGACGCCTGCCGAGGTGCTGCGAGCGATCAAGCAGATCGGCATGACGGCCCGGCCGGAGGGCGAGCAGGTCCGCCCCGCCTCCTTCTGGGAAAAGCACGGACGTCTGACGACGACGGTAATCTCCGGCGTCTTGCTGGTGTTTGCGGGTGCGCTAATCCTGCTCCAGGTCAGCGACCGCATTACCGTGCCCCTCTTAGCCATCGCAGCCGTGGCGGGCGGCTGGTATATCGCGCCTCGCGGCGTACGCGCAGCCCGGAACGGCATTCTCGACATGAACTTCCTGATGACCATCGCCGCCGTGGGAGCGGCGGCAATCGGGGAATGGGGTGAGGGTGCCTCCGCGATGTTCCTGTTTTCCGTCGCCCAGATGCTTGAGGTGTACTCGATCGACCGCGCCCGCAACGCCATCAAGGCTCTGATGAACCTGTCGCCACCCGAGGCCTCCGTGTACCGGGAAGGCCGGGAGCTCACCGTCACCGTGGCTGAGGTCAAAGTGGGCGAGACGGTAATTGTCCGCCCCGGACAACGGATACCGCTGGATGGCGTTGTTGCCGTTGGCCGCTCCGCCGTTAACCAGGCGCCGATTACCGGAGAGTCCATCCCCGTAGACAAGGAGCCGGGTACCGAGGTCTTCGCTGGCTCAATCAATGTCCAGGGCCTGCTTGAGGTTCGGGTGACAAAGCTGGTCGAGGACACCACGCTGGCCCGCATCATCCATGCGGTTGAAGAGGCGCAGGCGACGCGGGCGCCGTCGCAAACTTTTGTCGACCGCTTTTCACGAATTTATACGCCGAGTGTTGTTGCCGCCGCGGTTCTTATCTTCTTCGTACCACCACTGCTTGGCTTGGGGACGTGGAGCACATGGTTCTACCGCGCGCTCACCATGCTGGTCATCGCCTGTCCCTGCGCCCTAGTGATCTCGACGCCGGTATCGATCGTCAGCGGATTGGCCGGCGCGGCGAGGGGCGGGGTGCTCATCAAAGGAGGCGCACACCTTGAGAATGCGGGTGCACTCACCGGCATCGCGTTCGACAAGACCGGAACGCTCACGCGCGGCCGTCCGGCAGTTACGGATATCACCTCGCTCGACACCCTGGACGAGAAAGGCGTTTTGCGCCTGGCTGCAGCGGTCGAGCAGGGTTCGGAACACCCCCTGGCGCGAGCAATTCTGGAGAGAGCCAGCGAGCACGGATTGGATGTGCCAAAAGCTTCCGATTTTGAGGCCATTGTAGGGCGCGGAATGCGGGCCAAAGTTGATGGCCAAGTCCTCTACATGGGCAGCGAACGGCTCAGCCACGAGCGTGGCGTGTGCACACCAGCCAGTGAACAGCTCATGCGCCGCTTCGAAAGTGAGGGGAAGACTGCCGTGCTCTTGTCCACCGAACACGCGCCTGTCGGCGTGATTGCAATAGCGGACGAAATCCGCCCTGAGGCGTCTGGGGCCATCCTCGAACTGCGCAGCTTGGGTATGCGGCACATCGTGATGCTCACTGGCGACAACCGGGAAACGGCGCGCGCCGTGGCGCAGCGGCTCGGCATCGAGGATTACCGTGCTGAACTGCTGCCGAACGACAAGGTGCAGGTCGTGCGTGAATTGGAGGGGAAGGGTGAGCGCTTGGCCGTGGTCGGCGACGGAGTCAACGACGCGCCGGCGCTGGCGGCAGCAACCGTCGGGATAGCGATGGGTGCAGCAGGCACAGACGTAGCCCTCGAAACCGCCGACATCGCCCTCATGGGTGACGACCTCTCCCGCCTCCCCTTTGGCATCCGGCTCTCGCGGAAGACGCTAGGCATCATCAAGCAGAACATCTGGTTCTCAATCGTCACCAAGGCGATCTTTGCGGTCCTCGCGCTCGTGGGTTGGGCGACCCTCTGGATGGCGGTGGCAGCAGATATGGGAGCGTCGCTCATCGTGATCGCCAACGGGTTACGCGCTTTGAAGGCGGACGTGCGCAATCCTCTTCCGGATCAAGCATTGAACGTGACGCTGGCCGCGCGACAGTGACCACCGCGAAGCGAGAAAACGGATGTCCAGGATCACGCCTTTGCTAGACCTCGTGTTCGGTCTCGCGGTCATGCTGTTGGGCTCTTTCATGACCGTGAACGGGCTCTACCATCTGATCGGGCATGGCGAAATCTCGTTCCTCAGCAGGATGTTGGTCGCGCCAATCATCGTCTTTGCGGGCTGGGTATTCGTTCGTCAGGTCGTTGCTCCGCATCGAGGAAAGGGTTCGGCTTCGCGTCGGCACCGAAGCTGAGTCCTCAGCTCGGTCACGAAGGGCGTAGCCGGCGGGTAGCAGTCAAATCGCAGGGCTGTCCACCGGTAGCCGAAACCGAAAGGTGTCTGTGTCGCTTTCAGCGGGCTTCGAACTCTATCCGGAAAGAAGTGGCCGGATGCCCCTCTGCCCCTACGCCGGCCGTAGCTGTCCAATGTCCCGCTCGTGGAATGTACGCCTTACCCACGTATTCCGAGCCATTCCAGTACAAATCTGTCAAAACGCGGATCTCTTCGCGCCCGTTCGTGTCTCTTTCAGCCAAGGAAAGCGTCAACCACACATGTGCATCGGTTACAGGCGTGCCCGATTCCCGAACCTGGGCGCGGAATGTGGCGTGAGCACCTACTTTCGCTGGTTCCGCATCAAGTCGCAGACCGACGATGGCGCTCGACGCTGTGGGTTCAATAGGCGGGCTCGGTGTAGCCCCAGGGTTTACCGCTGCCTCGTGCCTATCAGGCGGTTGTCCGACTCTAAGCGCCGCGTGCATCACGCCGAAAATGGCAAGGCCGATGATGATGCCTGCCACGAGCAATCCTTTTTCGCGCCGGCTCATTGATTTGACGATAATAGTGAGCATGGGATCGCATGTCGAGCACATCTGGCAATGATTCCAACTGCTGACCACAAGCCACACTCACACGCGCATCACGTTGGAGTCGATCCCACCATTACGACTTCGGCCCGCGGTATTTGGGCGGTCAAATGGTCTTTCATCGGCCTGACGGCTACGGCGGCGGTTCAGGTCATCGTGGTCGTGCTGTCAGGTAGCGTCGCGCTTCTTGCGGACACGATCCACAACTTTGGTGATGCGGCCACTGCTATCCCACTGGGCGTCGCTTTCATGTTCGCTCGCAAGAAAGCCAGTCCTCGTTTTCCCTTTGGTTACGGCCGGGTCGAGGACCTGGCCGGTGTGCTCGTGGTCCTGACCATCCTGTTCAGCGCTGTTGTGGCTGGCTACGAAGCCATTGAGCGACTGATGCATCCCCGCGTCGTCCAGCACCTCGGGGCAGTGGCTGCAGCTTCTGTGATCGGCTTCCTGGGCAACGAAGGAGTGGCCGTGCTACGGATCAAGGTGGGCAAAGAGATCGACACTAACCTATCGCTGGTCGCGACCTCGGGTTGCCTAGCCAGGGATTCGGGTTTGGCTTGCCCGCAATGCGGGCAATGACCGGGGCTCCGATACGTTTCAGGCATCGTGAGTGCGGTCAATGCCCCGTACACTGCGTCCCTGAGCTTGTGTTTGACTACCGTCCGACCCTCGCCCTCAAGCTGCGGCGCGACGCGCCCCGGCAAGTTCAGCAGGTTCGCCCGCGCGGTCGCGATCAATGTTCCTCATCTCCTGCCGGAACACAGCAACGGGAATGAGCTCGCCGCGCTTTTCGGCGAGGTCCATTTCCGCTACATCCGCGCTCGCCTTCAACAGCCGGGCACGCTGCTTTCGCAGGTCGGTGCTTGACCCATCGTCGGAGAGGAGCTTGCGGCGCTCGAAGGCGCGCTGTAGATAGCGGACGTACCACGCCATGCAGGCGCCGAGTTCGTACTTGCCTCTTTCTGCGCGAGGCATGCCTTCGTGGAACCAGCTGGTTCACGCGCCTCCGGGTAACGTTCAGCGCTTTCGCGATCTTCTCAACGCCCACTAGGGCCATCTTGCCCGCTTCCTTTCTGGAGAACCTGCTTTTCTCGCATCTACAACCAACTGCTCAACTTCGACCGGCCCAAAAGGAAAGGAAATCCGAAATTCAGGGCCCTCCACTAGCGCCGTCACCCGCAAGGCCAGGGGTCCTGGAAGGAACCGTGGCCGAGGTCCTAGGCCATCGGCAGCACTCCATCGCCGTCAATCCAGGCCATGCGGGTGTCGTCCTCGTACTGCACATTTACCCGGTCTGCGCGAAGCTCCACCACGATCCCTGGCCCCATCGGCGTCCACACCTTCATGCCCACCCGAAACAGCGCCAGCCTGCTCGTTCCTGGGCCGGCCGGCTGCTGCCTCTCCTCCAGCAGGCGGCGAACTTCGTCGCGATGGGCACGCAGCTCTTCAATCAGATCGGCTGCCTCGCGGGGTGCTCGGCAGCGTATCCGCTCGCCGTGGACCGTCAGTTTGCCTCCGGCTGCCTCAATCTGCTCGATGACTTGTCTTGCGGTCATCAAACCTCCCAATCCATGAGCGAACCACCATCAGTCGAACCCTCGTTGCCCCGTTTCACCGTCGTACCCGGGTCACAAGCCGTCACATCCGTCACAACCCGCGAAAACAGCGGCGATCCCTCACCTTTTGCATTCGTAACAGGATCGTTCTGTGACGGTTGGGAAGCAGGCGTTTCATCCCCATAAACATTGGTTTGTGACGGTTGTGACGTTTTCAGGGGCAGGTATCGGGAGAAGGCGTCAGTGAACTGCTCCAGCAGGTAGCCCTTGGCCGTCCGGTCGCCTTCGCGGATGGTGCGGGGCGTGATGCTGTACCTGCTGAGCATCCTGGCCAGTCTGTTAGGAGTGATGGGCTTGCCGTGGCTCCATTCGGCCCACGGTGCCCCCTCAAGCCCAGCCAGGAAGTCACAGAGGCCCTGCGAAGACATCCGGTCAGGATCGCAGGTTTCAAAAGCTGTCCTAATGTCGGCCAGCAGCCTGACCCCTACGGAGTCATCTTGGGCGGCTTGGCTCTGGAACACTTCCAACAGAGCAGCCCGCGCTCTAGGCAGCCAGTCACCACCAGCGAGATCAGCAATCGCCAACAGGGGTTCGGTCACGTCTTGCTGCCGATCAGTAAGCTCCCCTGGAAGCGCCGGCTCAGCCGCCCTCAACTGATTGAGCCGGGCAGCCGACCAACCGGCCAACCGGTCGCGAAGCCGGGCGGCTTCAGGGGACACCTTTCGTTCACGGAAGCGTTCTACCGGTTCATCCCTCTTCTTGCGAGCCAGGCGGATGGGGATGGCGCGGTCCGCGATGGTGTCGGGCAACCTTCCGATGCCTGCAAGCGCCTTGGGGCAGAAGGTGGCGAAGTCCTTCGTCTCCATCGAGGCACCCTCTCCAACGCAGCGCGTGTACTTGCCCGTGCGACTGAAGCCGGAATTCAGCACTCCGCGCAGAACTTCGGCTCGCTCACGATCGCCGTTGAAGGTTGCGTCCAGTTCGTCCAGGAAGAGCGTCGGGGACTCTGCGTCCACCAGTCGCACCAAGGCCGGCACAGAAATGCTGTCCGACCGCTGAGGTCTTGAAGCCAGCAGGCTCAACACATCGAACAGGCGGGTTTTCCCCGATTGCTTCTCAGCGCTTGAAATGGAGAGGTAGGGAGTGTACTCAGCGGCGCCAACCGCGTGGGTGTGGAGCGCCCACAGAGCACAAACGGACAGTTGCGCGTCCGTCATGACCACGAAGCGCCGAATGAACTTGACGGTATCGTCCAGCAAGGCGGCTCCAGGCTCATCGTTGGGGGCTGCAGGGGGATGGCCCTGGCCCCTTGGCTTGCCATTGCTACGGCGCTTGGCAACTTCGGCATCCAAGGTACTGACGCGGACGCCCAGGGCGTCGGCCGCCGTGCGGCGCCTGGAGTCGTACTCAAAGTCAGAAAACTCCGCCAGCCGCGCCAGCATTTTATCCACTTCCGCCGGATCTGGATTCGGTGGTGTAGTGTGCTCGTCCAGGGCTCTTAACCTTTCACGGCTTCTGTCCTGCTGGGCAAGGCGCCCCGTTCTTTTGTGATTTCAGTCAGTTCGGCGCAGATCTCTCCCGCTAGCTGCTGCGGGTCCGCCCCCGGCTGGCAAGCGGCCTCGTGGAAGCGCTCGGCGATACGCGCCAGGCTGCGCAGCCTGGCTTTCGTCTTCACCAACCCGGCATGGAAGAGAACATGCTTGCGCTGCGGGATAGCGCCACTGGGCAACTCGCTCAGGTAAGCCACCCCGCCGACGCATTCCACACGACGACCCAGCTGCTCCGCCAGGCTGATAACGTCCAGCGGCACGGCCCTACCGTGAAGCTCCAGCATCGCCTGATAGATTTCCCGGTGGGCTGACAAGCTGAAATCGCCCGCGACCAAGCTGGCTGCGACCAGGTCTGCGAGCAGGGCCGGGCACAGCAATACGGCCCCCAGCACGGCACGTTCGGCATCGAGATTGACCGGTCCAGCGAAAGCCGATGCGGATTTGCGCGTGTGTTTCACCGGTCCAATTCCTCGCGCCGAATGGCCCAGCGCTCCAGGGCACGCTTGCGGTGCGGCTCGCTGAGGAGGTCTCTCCGGGGAAGATTGTCGAGAAACCGAAGCGCATCCGCTGTCAGGATGATCGTCCGGCGTCCACTCTTGCGTGCGGGCAGCCTGCCGCTGCGGATGAGTTGCCAAACCGTACTGCGAGAATGGCCGATGAACTCCGCAGTTTCCGTAATGCTCATGGCACCCTTGATTCCACCATTCAGTCGCTCCATCAGAGTTCCAGCGCGTTCAATTGACATGTGGTGACCTCTGCCATGACATATAGACAAGTTCTACTGTGAAAAACAATTGTGCGCGCCACGCGCACACCCAACCTTAACTGCTGCTGTGCGCTCCCCGTTCACGAAAGAAAGTGTTTTTAGGGCCCCACACCAGATGAGCCGTCTTCTGGAAGCCAATCGTCAACTGTGCCGCTACTGCTTGTTAGGAGGACGATGCTCGATTACGCGCTCCCCACAAAGGAAGAGGCGCGGCCCGTTGGTGCGTGCCCGCGCCTGGTGAGAAAGGCTTACTGCACCGTTGTGTGCTGGATCTCTTCGACCGGGTAGATACCCATTGCGGGTAGTGCCCGGATCTTGTCGGCAAGTGTGCGTTGGCAAAGGTGTGCGTAGCGCTGCGTCATGCGCACGTCCGCGTGTCCTAGCTGCTGCGCGATTTCCGCAAGCGACAAGCCCTGGCGCGCCCAACGTGACGCCGCCGTGTGGCGAAGTTCATGAAAATTCACCCGGTCAATCTCGGCGGCCTTGCATGCCGCGTCCATGAGACCCTTGGCGGAATCCTTTTTCCATTGCTTGCCGTCGTCTGTAAACATCAGGTCATTGCGACGGCGCTTGTCGGAGACGGCGGAAAAGAACCGCGTGGCTTCATCGTCCAAATACACTTGACGTGGCCTGCCGCTCTTGGAGTGTGTTACCAGCAGCGTGCCGGACGCTGAATCGAAATCTGAAACCAACAGGCGGGCAAGCTCCCCATAGCGGCAACCACTGAAAAGCGCCGCCTGTACCAGGAATCGGAAATCGGGTCCGCACTTCTCGACCAACTTCCGCGCTTCATCATCGGAAAGGAATCGTGTGCGGCGCTGATCAACCTGTGCGAACGGTTTTACCGTGCGCCACTCCTGCCCGGAACAGGCGACCTTGCGATCAGCAAGACAGCGCGTAAGCGCAGCCCTCAAAATGGTGAGATACCGATTGGCGCTGTCCTTGCGCCGCCGCACCGCTTCATCGCTGTTGGCGTCCAAGCCGCCCCGTGGCTTGCGGCGGGGCTTCTCTGCAATCTGCTTAAGCCAGTTCTCGATGCGGGCGCGAGTCAGCTTCTCCACTGGCACCCTGCCAAGCGTTGGCGTAATCGCCGCATCGATGACCTTGCGGACAACGTATGTGGGCTTTCGACCCTCAAGGGTGCTCAGATAGTCGTTGCACGCATCCTGTACGGTGTAATCGCGCCGCTGCGGGGTTATGCCGGTACACTTTTGCTTGGCAACAGCAAGCCACTCATCGGCTTTTTTCCGGGCTTGCTCAAAACTGAGCAGCGTGATCCCATCCGCCGTGAGTACGTCATCCGCCGCGCCAAGTGAATCCTGAATGCTCTTGCCGCCCGCGTCCCTCGGCGGCGTGTAACGCACGTTCCATGTGCCCGCGCTTTGGGTTTCGCTGCGCCGGTATCCCATGGAGCAGCCGGGACTGAGCCGGTTCCAATAGAAACCGGGCTTGAGCCGCTTGCGGGCAGTGACCGTATCAAGTTTGACCTGCTGGGATCGTTGCGCCATGTGCGGTTTGCCTCTCCCATCCCGTGTCACAACCGTGTCACAAACCGAAGTTAAATCGGGGTCGTTTGCGCGGGGCAGAGCATGACTGTACACGGGTGTGTTGTAGAGTACAACCCTTTTGTTTGCAAGGGGTTGTGGATAATTTCATGGCGTGTCTTTGGGAGTACAGGAGCATACAGGAAAGTACAAATCTCACCCATGGCATGGAAGAGGTCGTCGGTTCGATCCCGACCAGGTCCACCAAGTACCTTAGGAAACTGCAAGTCTGAGCGCGTCCCGGCTTGCCGGGAAGGTCGTCGGTTCGATCCCGACCAGGTCCACCAACTCTCTAGCTCCGGGCTGCTCCCTTGAGGGCTTGATAGGCGGTTCCACCTGGGTTAGGATTCCGCACCTCTTGTCTACGAGCAAAGGGCGGATCCACGCGAGGCTTCCAGTCCCGCCCTGAAGGCGGGCGTTCCATGAAGGTCAGAGCCGTTCTCCTGGTTGCCCTGCTGGCCGTGGCAGGAGCCGGAGGCTTCGGCATCTACGAGCACCTGCGGGCGAAGACAGTTACCTACCGGCTGGATCTGGTAACCTCCTCCGATTCCACGCCGCCCCTCAAACTCTTCGCCGACGGGCATGAGTTGGGCCTCTTCGTCCGGACGGTCAGCGACCTTCTTGTTTCCTCGCGGCCGCACCGCAGTTTCGACCCCGCGATGATGCAGCCCTCTTTCGCCGCGAAAGTCCTGCTGCCCTGCGGATGGCGGGACCTGGCAGTGACCGTGGAGCAGGCGCCCACGGCCGTGGAACTGAAGGACGCAGCACGAGAGAAACGGGACGTGCGGCTCCGGTTGAGCGCTGCGCGGATGCCTGCTCCCATGGTGGAGTTCTGGACCGACAATCGCGGTGGCCCCGAGGCACGGCTGGCGGTGGGGCAATCGTGGGTCACGATTCCGGCCGGCGTCCAGCGCCGGTTCGACCTTCCGGCCTCTGATTGCCCGGAGGGCGCAGCGGTCACCCTGAACGCAAACACGATCGGACAACTTCCGCTGGAACTCGCTCGCGAGGACTTCGGGCACGACATCTACTCCCTCGGTGGCGGCGACTTCGGCGGGAGTGTGCGCGACTCGCGCGTCTATCTGCTCGATGTCAGCGGAGCGCGCTGCTACCTCATCACGGAACGCAAATACGCCAAGCCGGGCCAGAGCACGTTCGGATTTGCTCCCGGCGAGACCCAGATGTCATACCGGCGGAAGCACCTGCACCGCCTGCTGCCGACGGAAGTCCATTTCTTTATGGAAAAAGCCCCTAAGACGCTCGAGGTGAATACCTCGTTTAGCCCCGTCTCCTACGGGCTGTTTGAATTGCGGAACGAACTGGTGGAGGTTCCCTGTCGTTAAGAAATATTTCCAGGAAGGATGGCGACCATGTATTGCAAGCCTATCGCAGTGATTCTCGTGCTCGCAGGTTGCGCCGTTTGGTCCGCGTCGGCTGTCTCGCAGGAGCTGCGCGTCAATCGCATGCGCATGGTGCCATCGCAAACCACTCCGGATGGCAAAGAGTGGTCCACCCTCGAGTGGGACGCCGGAGAAACCGTCTCCAAGCAGGGAGTGGTGATCCCCTTCGAAGCGCATTGGGAAGGCGGGAAGTCTGCCGGGTTTCGCTTTCAGCGCGCGCCATTGATGTCCCTGAAGCCCGGAGATCAGCTCCGAATGTACGTGACTGGCCTTGAGGCGGAACCGAACCCGATGTTGGATCCGGCGGCGAGTGGGCCGTGGAGGCTGGTGACCGTGGTGAAACTGCGGGTGGAGCCCAACCAGATCCATCTTGAGATCGCTGAGAAGCTCCGCCGCAAGGGCGGCAGCGTAACCCAGGAGATCGTACTCACTGCGAGCGGCGGACAGTTGCTCTCCGGCGAAGCGCCCGCGGCGGCCACTGGAACGCCGGCAACGGGCCAGCCCTGGAGCCTTGTGGATGTCCCCTTGTGGGCTTGGGTCGCCATCCTGGGCGGCGCGTTGGCAGGAATCTCGGCCCTCGTGTTTTTCCGGCGTCGTTAGCCCGCAGGAAGCTGGCCTCGACCTCGGCGGTGGAAAGAGCAGCTTCCTGCTTGCCAAGGAATTGATCCGCGAGTTCGTCCGCCGGATGAAGAAGTCCCGGGCGCAGGCCTCATGCAAGCCGGCGCATTTTCTGCATCCGCTTGGAAGATTCCGAACTCCAATGGAAACGTCGCAACGAACCTGAAACGGAGGCCCTGATGAGTTCCAGCACCGTCGCATCCGAACGCAACGCCGCTCACCCTCCTGGACGAGGAATGCTGTGGGCAGGGCGCATTCTTTCTGCTCTGCCTGTCCTCATGCTGCTGTCCAGCGCATCCATGAAGTTTGCCCGGCCGCCGATGGTCATCGAGCAGTTCGTCGGCAAGTTCGGCTATCCGGAGAGTCTCCTCTTTACTCTCGGCGTGCTCGAGTTGTCGTGCGCAGTGCTCTACGTCATTCCGCGCACGGCTATTCTGGGCGCCGTCCTCCTCACCGGTTACCTGGGAGGCGCCATCGCCACGCACGTGCGCGTCAGCGATGCCGGCTTCGTCACTCCACTGGCACTCGGGGCTTGCATCTGGACAGGAGTCTGGCTGCGCGACCAGCGACTACGTACCCTGTTGCCCCTGCGATAGGACCACCCAACCCTTTGCCGCTCTCTCCGCGTTCTCTGCGTTGAGGGTTTCTACCTTGCGGGCGCGAAGTTGGCGTGCACCAGCATCCACTGCCCGTCTTTCTTCACGTACACCCGCGTGGACTTGGCGCGCGTAGCCTCGGTCTTGCCGTCCTTGTCGGCAGCCACCCCAATGAAGTTATAGCTCAGGATGGCCACGTCGCCGTACACCTGCACCTTCTCGTTGGCCATTTCAGCGGCCATCAGGCGGCCCGGGGATCCCAGATTCGCCTCGGCCAGCTTGCGGTTCAGCTTCTTGCCGTCCAGGCGAGTGGGATACTCGTCATTGAATTCGGTGTAGTCGTCGGCCACCATCTTCTGTGATCCTTCCATGTCCTTGCGCATCTCCGCCGTCCACTGCGCCCGGGTGACGGCGATCACTTCGTCGGCCGCCGACGACTGCGACTGCGCTCCGCTCACCACCATGACCACCACCAGCAGCAATGCCATCCACGTGACTCGACGCATAGGTTCTGCTCCTTTGGATTTTTCGGAATTGTGAAGAAAGGCCCGGGCACTCTAGGTCATGCCCCAGGGTGCTGTCAATGAAGCCTGCTCCGCTCCTCGGCCTGGTCCCACCTTTCCCGGGCCGCAGCCACTTCAGCCAACCTGCTGAATCCATAGAAGTTAACCACCTTACTAACGTAACTCCATGGCATTACGGGGGTTATCTATTCAAGCCTGGGAATCGGGCCCATACTTCGGACCAGCAATCGGGGTGAGCTATGTCAACGGCCCAGGGAACAATTCAGGTGTCGCTTCCCAACCTGCAGAGGTGGCGGGCGGAAGCGATCATGGTCAACACAACGCTCGAACAGCGCGGGCTGCGCCGCCACATGGTCCGGGTGCCTGTCTCGGTACGCTGGGCCAAAGGCGACGTGGGCGGAACCGTGCTTGCCCTGGTGCGCGACATCAGCGAGCGCGGCGTCTTCCTGTATCTCGACGCCAGAGTCCCCGAGGGCGCCAACATCGAATTCACGCTGGCACTCCCGCAGGAAATCGTCGGTGACACTTCCAGCATCTTCAACTGCAAAGGGCGCGTGGTACGACTGGAAGAGCCTCTGGGAGGCAAGTCCGGCGTGGGCGCGCGCATCGACCAGTACCACAAGGTCCCCAAGTCCTCGGGAACGGCCAACATTCGCACCCGGCCTTCCATGAAGGACGGGGGCAGCAAGTCCGCCGGTCGCTCCACGCGCAAGATCCCCAGCATGTCCGACGTAATGGGAAGCAAGACACAGGAAGTCCAGCAGTCTTCGGCATCGCCCTACCGCTCGGCGGAGGCTGCCGCGCCCTTCTTTGCGGTGTTGGCCCTGCTGGTTGTGGGGCTGGTGTACGCGGCCATGTTCCCAGCCAAGCAAATCGTAGTGGAAAAGAAGCCCGACCCCGAAGCCAGGGTCTGGGTGCACACGCGCTCCGGCCAGTATTACTGCCCGGGAAGCCTGGAGTATGAGAAGGGGACGGGCAAACTCATGTCCCAGGCCGACGCTCAGCTTGCCTACTATCGCCCGGCAGGCGAAGTCTGCAAGTAGGCCCGATAGTTTTACAGGTCAGGGATTTTCTGTTGACCGCTGATGGCTGAGTGCTGACGGCTGACGACTTCGTCAATCCCCCGCCCGGGTGCGGGCATCGTTTGATTCCTCGCCCAGCGGCACTCCGTCGCGCAGGGTGACCGTCCTCCCCGAGATTGATGGGACGCGTTCTCCCGGCACAAGGATGCCCACCAGGTTCAGCGGATCGGCCGCGGAGAGCGTAACCCTCTCATTGCTCAGCCCGGAACGGCGCAGGGCGCGCAGGGATTCGACCGCCATGGGCAGGGCAAACTGCTCACCCAGGAATCCGGAGACGAACCGTCCGCCGCGCACTTCGCCGCGGTCCTCCAGGCGACGAAAGGCGATGAGGAGTTCACGCCAGGCAGGAACTACAGCTTCGCGCGCCAAAAGGTCGCGGAAAACCACGCCGTAACGCGCCAGCAACATGCGACAGGTGGCTGCGACTGCGCGCGTGCGGTCGGCGCCATCGCCCGCATAGAGCAGCGACCAGCGTCCGGTGCTGTGGCGCGGACGCGTGGTGCGTCCGCCGCCCTGGCCCGAGCGGCGTTTGGGATCGATCAGCGCGCGCAGATTGTCGAAACCGTCGGCGG
Source organism: Terriglobales bacterium (assembly GCA_050746065.1). GTDB lineage: Bacteria > Acidobacteriota > Terriglobia > Terriglobales > Acidobacteriaceae > CAZXVY01. The sequence continues at coordinate 17,695 of JBOGLL010000176.1, forward strand.
TCACCAGGCCTCCGGCCACCAGCTCCCAGAGCGCGGTCTCAACTTCGGCCTTGAGTTTCTCCGTACCGCGCACGATGTCGGCAAAGAACGACGCACCCCGCTGCCGCAGGAAGTCGCACACGGCCCGCGCCCCGTGGCTCAGTCCGCGCAGCTCGTCCGCTTCGTTCGCCGGACGCTGCGGCAGCATCCAGTCCGCTTCTTCGCGCACGAAAAATGTGATGGGCGCAACGCTGGTGGGAACCACGCGCCGCCGCGAGCCGGCCGAATCCTCGAGGGTTGCCGGATGCGGCGACAGCCGCCCCCAGCCCACGGCGCCGGTGAGGCAGAGCTGATCGAGCACCTTGGGATCGTATTCCGCAACGCGCCTCGCCAGCACTTGTGGCTCCCAGGAGTTGGCAGGAACTTCGAATCCTTGCAACTGCCGCAACGCCTCCAGCACTCCGCGTTCACCGCGAAGTTGCGTTTCCGGAGCCACGTGCTGCCAGCGCAGCAGCCATTGCATGAACTCAGCCGCCGTCACCGGCTCGATCTGCTTGCGCAGCGTCCCCAACGTGAGGCGATGGATGCGGGCCAGCAGCCGTCGCTCGCACCACTCGGTCTCGTGTGGCTCGGCCTGCGCGTGTAGCCTGGCCGTCCCCTGTGGCCCGGCCGCCCCCGGCCGGGCGTCTCGGAATTTCCCGCGCAGGATCGTCCCCGCCGCCTCCAGTCGCAACAGCGCCTTGTCAATCTCGGACGCAGCGAGACCGAGGTTTTCGCCAAGCTCGCTCGCTGTGGTCGGCCCGGAGTGCATCATCCAACCCGTGACCATAGCCAGCAGGGCATCGCTGGGCGACGGAGTCGCCGTTTCAACGTCGGGCAGTTGTGATTCGAACCGGGCCTCAGGAAATATTGCGAGGAAGGAACGCTGGCGTTCGGCGGCCACCCAGTAGCCCTTGCCGTTGCCTTCGGCGCGTCCAGCGCGGCTGGCCGCGGTGAGCTGGCCGAAATGAGCCTGCCAGTCGTGTGGGCGCGGGTCTTCGACCCGCGCTGGCGAGCGAAGCTCGCCTCCCTCCGGCAGCGCCACCAGCGTCAGTAGCGCGTCGTGCAGTTCGTCCGCATCGCGCACTTCCGGCCAGGCATCTTCGGTGACCTCGGCGATAGCCGCTGGATCGAGCTTCCCCACTTCTTCGAGGACCGACTCGGGGAGCATGCGGCGCATCTCCACGGCGCGCGCTCGCCGCTCTTCGAGCGGCGCGTCGTCGAGATAGGCATAGGGATTGGCGTTCAGGATCTCGTGGGCAAACGCCGAGGGCGCTACCGTGTCCGCGGCGATAGTGCGGATGCGGCCGGCAGCAATGTCGGTGATCACGCGCTTCAGCCCTTCCAGGTCGAGCGCTTCGCCCAGGATGTCCTTCATCACCTCGCGCACCAGAGGATGATCAGGCAGCGCGATATCCCCCTCGATGTTGTCCTGGCAGGCGGCCGCATCGGGAAACACCGCGGCCAGCAGATCGTCCGAGCGCATGCGCTGGATCTGCGGCGGCACCTTCTTGCCGCCGGAGAAACGCAGCAGGGCCAGCGCGCGCGAGGCGTCCCAGCGCCAGCGCGTGCCGAACAGCGGCGATTGCAAGGCCGCCTGCTCCAGAACTTCCTGCAAGGTCTCGGTCTGCAGGAAATGGAAAACGTCGGCCAGCGGGAAGCTATGCTGCTCGGTCAGAGAAATGTTCAGCCCGTCGTCGGTGGCGGCAGCCTGTAGCTCGAAATTGAACGACCGGCAGAATCGCTTGCGCAGCGCCAGGCCCCAGGCCTTGTTGATGCGTCCGCCGAAGGGCGCATGCAGTACCAGTTGCATGCCGCCGCCTTCGTCGAAGAAACGCTCCGCGATGACCGTGGTCTGCGTGGGGACGGCGCCCAGCGACGCCCGTCCCAGCACGATGTATTCCACCAATTGCTCGGCGCCGGCGTCGTCCAGGCCACATTCCGACTTCAACCATGCCACGGCCGGCGTTGCGCGTTGCTGCGTCGCGCTCCCCACGTCGGCTGCTCCGGCCAGGTTGCTCACCGTTTCCCGCAGCTCGGCGACCTGCGCGGAAAGCTCAGGCGTGCGCGCCGGAGCCTCGCCGCGCCAGAACGGGATTGTGGGAGGTGCGCCGTGCGCGTCCTCCACCAGCATGCGGCCGCTCGACTCCACGCGGCGGATCCGCCAGCTGGTGTTGCCCAGCAGCATGATGTCGCCCTTCATGCTCTCGACCGCAAAGTCTTCGTCTACCGTGCCCACCACCATGCCTTCGGGCTCAGCGACCACGGTGTAGAGAGCGTTATCCGGAATCGCGCCACCCGACGTGATGGCCGCGAGTCTTGCTCCGCGCCGCGCTTTCAACCTCCCGTTCACGCGATCGCGATGCAGATATGCACCGTAGCGCCCGCGGCGGGCGGCGATTCCGTCGGCCAGCATGGCGACCACCGCTTCAAAATCCTCGCGCGGCAGATCGCGATAGGGATAGGCACGGCGGATGAGCGCGAACAGCTCCTCCTCGCCCCATTCTTCCGCTGCACAGGCGGCGACGATCTGCTGTGCCAGCACGTCCAGCGGAGCGGGCGGGACTTCCAGCTTGTCGAGATCGCCCTGGCGGATGGCGCGCACCAACGCCGCGCATTCCACCAATTCGTCGCGGGTGGTGACGAAGAAGCGGCCCTTGGGAATCGCGCCCCGCCAGTGTCCGGCACGGCCCACTCGCTGCAGTCCCACGGCG
>JBOGLL010000177.1:0-3173 GCA_050746065.1 Terriglobales bacterium
TTCTTCCTGATGTTCATCATCACCACGCTGCGCAACATTGAGCTGCATCCCATGAACTACTTCTTCCTGAGCGCGGCGTTCTTCTCCTTCCACCTGCTTCTGGCCTACCTGGTGGACCACCTCCAGATCCACACGGCGTTCGTGGTGTGCTCGCTGGTTTCCATGTTCCTGGTGATCAGCTATCTGCGGCTGGTCAGGGGCACGCGCTTTGCCACGGTGGAGGCGGGAACGGCGCAGTTCATCTATCTGATCCTGTTCTCCTATGCCTTCTTCTTCGAGGGCTTTACCGGACTCACGGTCACCATCGGCTCGATCCTGACGCTGTTCGTGGTGATGCAGATGACCGGGCGCATCCGCTGGGCGGAGAAGTTCGGGAGCAAGCCGGCTTAAGTGCCGGGAGCTTGATTCCCTGGCAGTGGCAGTAATTCGGCCCTGCTGGAGAGCGGCTTGTCCCAGCTTCCCGGCGGTTCCTGCCGGCTCGGGTATGCAGGCGCGCTATGATTGAGGCCTGAACTCCAGGGTACGGTTTTCCGTATCTATTGCGTCCTCTTCCATGGAACGCAGACTGAGCTTGCGCGAGCCGGCCGTGGTGGCGCTGGAAACTATGCGCAGCCACAAGCTGCGCTCCTTTCTGATGCTGCTGGGCATTATCCTCTCGGTGTCCACGCTGATCCTGGTGGTTTCGCTCATCGAAGGCACGAATCGCTACATTGCCGACCGGGTGGCCAACCTCGGGTCGAACGTGTTCCTGATCACGCGCTTCGGCATCATCACCAACGCGGAAGACTTTGTGAAGGCCACGCGCCGCAACAAGGACATCACCTGGGAAGACTACGAGGCCCTGCGCGATCATCTGAAGCTGGCCAAGGCTGTGGGTGTGGAGGTCCGCCGGCTGGGCGTGGTGAAAGGATCGGGCGAGACCTTGGAGGACATTGACATCCGCGGCGTGACCGCCAACATCGGCGACATGGACGTAGAGGAGCCATCCAGCGGCCGCTACATCACCGACGCCGACAACGACCATAACGCCCCTGTGGCCCTGATTGGCTCCGAGGTGGCCGAGCGCCTCTTCGCCAATGTGGATCCCATCGGGAAGACGCTCCAGATCGACGGCCGTTCGTACGAAGTGGTAGGCGTGGCCAAACCGCTGGGGAGTGCGCTAGGGCAATCGCAGGACGGCTTCGTCTATATTCCCGTGCGCACCTGGATGAAGGTCTACGGCGCGCACCGCAGCCTGTCCATCAACGTGCAGGGGCGCAGCGCCGAATGGATGGCCCGCACCGAAGACGAAGCCCGCGTTCTGATGCGTGCCCGCCGCCATCTGGGCCCCAGCGAAGCCGACAACTTCGGCATCATCGCGGCCTCCACGCTCATGGATCTGTGGAAGCAACTCACGGGCGTCATCGCCGCCAGCATGGTGGGCGTGGTTTCCGTATTCCTCGTCATCGGCGGGGTGGTGATCATGAACGTGATGCTGGCCAGCGTGACCGAACGAACGCGAGAGATCGGAATCCGCAAATCGCTGGGAGCGCGCCGCCGCGACATCCTGATGCAATTCCTGGTGGAGTCCTCGGTGATGTCAGGCTTCGGCGGACTGCTGGGCGTGACCGCAGCCTGGCTGCTGGCACTGGTGGTAGGCGCCACCACCTCCATCCCCATGGCTGTCCCCATTGCCGCGGTCATCATCGCTTTGGGAGTTTCCACCGCCGTCGGTCTCTTCTTCGGCATCTATCCGGCGCACAAAGCCTCGAAGCTCGATCCCATCGAGGCGCTGCGCTTCGAGGTGTGACGTGCGCATAGCCCTGGGCGAAAACTCGCGGATGGCGCTCAACACGGTACGTGAACACAAGCTGCGTTCCGCACTCACGGTGCTGGGCATCGTGATCGGGATCACCGCACTGATCGCCGTGGCTTCCATCCTGGTGGGCCTGGACCGCGACATCCGCGTGTTTCTCGATGACTTCGGCGCCGATACCCTGTTCGTCTTCAAGTTCCAGCCCGGATTCCGCGCCGGCCGGCTTTCTTCCGAGGAGCGCATGCGCAAACCGCTGACGCTGGAAGACGCCGTGGCCATCGAGGAAACCTGCTCGGCGGTAAAGGACGTGGCCGTGCAGGTGCTGCCCCGCATCGGACGCCAGGGGCCGGGGCGGCAGATCGCGCGTTACCGCGGGCAAGAAGTGTATGACGTGATCAATCGCGGCACTCTCGCCTCCTACGAACAGGTGTTCAACGCTACGGTGGAGAAAGGCCGCTTCTTCACGGAATCCGAGGACCTGCACCGCGCCGAGGTAGTGGTGATAGGCCACGACCTGGCGGAAGCGCTCTTCCCCGTAGAGGATCCCATCGGCAAGACCATTCTGGTTTCGGCCATTCCGTACCAGGTGGTGGGCGTCATCGCCAAACGCAAAGGCCAGTTTCTGCGCAACGACGCCGCGGACAAAGTGGCGCTCGTTCCTTACGGCACCTATCGCAAACACTTTCCCGCCGACGACGAGCACTTCATCGGTGTGCTGCCCTACGCCGGACAAAAAGCTGCCGCCGAAGACCAGGTGCGTGAGCTGTTGCGGCGGCGGCGCCACGTGGCCCATGACCAGCCGGAAAACTTCGCCGTGTCCAGCGCCCAGGAAATCGCCACCCAGTTCCGCCAGATCACGGGCGTCATCGCACTGGTGACTGTAGTAGTAAGTTCCATCGGGCTGCTGGTAGGCGGAGTGGGGGTGATGAACATCATGCTAATGTCGGTGACGGAGCGGACGCGCGAGATCGGCGTGCGCAAAGCCATCGGCGCCCGGCAGAGGGACATCATCTACCAGTTTCTGGTGGAAGCCATGACCCTCACAGCAGTCGGCGGCGTGATTGGTGTGCTCTTCGGCGTCGGCATCAGCGCTCTGATCGGCAAGTTCCTGCCTGCGGTGCCGTCGGTGGTACCCATGTGGGCGGTGGTGGTGGGCGTAGCTACGTCCGCCAGCGTCGGTCTGTTCTTCGGCATTTACCCCGCCGTGCGTGCGGCGCGCCTGGATCCGGTGGAAGCGCTGCGCTACGAGTAACCGACCGCCTACTTCCCTGCCGCGTGCCGCTCCAGGTAGTCCGTCACCACGCTGGCCATGAGCTTGGTGCCGATTACAATGCCGTCCTCATCCAGGTCGAAGTCCGGGGTGTGGTGGGCAGCAACA
>JBOGLL010000178.1:0-3030 GCA_050746065.1 Terriglobales bacterium
GGCGTAGACCATGGCGTGGTTGAAGTCGAGGGCGCGGGTCTTGGATTTTTTCGGTTTGCGTTTGGATTTGGTCGACTTCTTGGTTTTCCTGGGCATGGCGGCCCCCGCAGGTGGCGATGGGCGGGAATTGTAAATGAGGACTGGCTGGATGCGCCCCTTCGGGGCTGGGGCAATGGCAAAGCCAGTACCCGTTGCTATCCGGCAGTGTTGCTGGGGGCAGTGCGCCGGGTCACAGACCCGGCGCCACACGAACGCGGCTTAGGGCGGCGCCACACGGGTCGGGAAGGCACACCAGGGATACGAAGGTTTCACGTAGAGCAGGGCGCGCCGGGTCACAGACCCGGCACCACACGAACGCGGCTCGGGGCCGCGCCACAAAGGCACGGATGCAGGCGACTGTCGCGCTTCTACACTCGCTGCTCTCTGTGTCCCTCGGTGTCCTCTGTGGTTAAATAGTGCCGCGACGATGGCTGAGGATCGCAAAATCCGCGTGCTGGTGGCCAAGCCCGGCCTGGATGGACACGACCGCGGGGCCAAGGTGATCGCGCGGGCGCTGCGCGATGCCGGCATGGAAGTGATCTACACAGGGCTTCGGCAAACCCCGGAGATGATCGTGAGCGCGTCGCTGCAGGAGGATGTGGATGTGATCGGGCTCTCCATCCTGTCGGGTGCGCATAACGCTATCGTGCCCCGCGTCCGGGAGCTGCTGAAGCAAAACAAAATGGACGACGTGCTGCTGGTAATCGGCGGAATCATCCCCGACGAAGACTTTCCGCGCATGAAGGAAGCGGGCGTGGCTGGCATCTTCCAGCCGGGAACGGCCATGGATGAGATCGTGGAGTTCATCCGCAAGAACGTGAGGCCGAGGGGAGTTCCGGCGTAGCGGTCGTTGGTCGTTGGTCGTTAGTCATTCCGGCTTGGCTACGCGAGCCCTGTGGTCGGCACGTGTTGGCAGCGGGGGTCGTAAGGTCCTTCGCCCGCGCTGCGGGCTCAGGATGACCAACAAGTTGTTGTGCCCCTCTTACACTCTGCGCATTGCCCCACTTCGCATTGCTCATTTAACCTAGCTGGTCGCTCTTCGGGAACATGACCAGCAAGCCTACCTCGCCGCAATCCAGCAACCTCATCACCCGCATTGACTCTACGTCAGCGCGCTTTGAGAAGAACATGCGCGCCATGGCCGACCTGATGTCGGCTGTGCACAACGAGGAAACCAAGATCCGCGAGGGCGGCGGCGAGAAGAGCATCGAGGCGCAACACAAGAAGGGCCGGCTCACGGCGCGTGAGCGCATCAAGCTGCTGCTGGATCCGGGGACGGACCTGTTTGAGCTCGGACTGTACGCGGCGTTCGGCATGTATGAAGAGTGGGGCGGGGCGCCGGCGGCGGGAGTGGTGACGGGAATGGGACGCGTCCAGAGCCGCCTGGCGATGATCATCGCCAACGACGCCACGGTCAAGGCGGGGTCATTCTTCCCCATGACGGCGAAGAAAGTGATCCGCGCGCAGAACATCGCCATCGAGAACCGCGTGCCTACGATCTACCTGGTGGACTCGGCGGGCGTGTTCCTGCCGCTGCAGGAAGACGTTTTCCCCGACACCGACGACTTCGGACGGGTGTTCCGCAACAATGCCGTGATGTCAGCCATGGGCATCCCGCAGATCGCGGCCATCATGGGCATGTGCGTAGCCGGCGGCGCCTACCTGCCGCTGATGTGCGATCACATCCTGATGACCGACGGCTCGGGACTGTTTCTCGCCGGTCCGGCGCTGGTGCAGGCAGCCATCGGGCAGAAAGTTTCCGCAGAGGAACTGGGCGGGGCGCGGGTGCACTCCGAGATTTCCGGCACCATTGATTTCCGCGAGCCCAACGACCAAGAGTGCATCGCGCGCATCCGGTCGCTGGTGGAGAAGATGGGACGCAAGCGCACTTCGCCCTTCGACCGCAAGAAGCCGGAGCCGCCGGCGTATGCGCCGGAGGAAATCTACGGCATCTTCGAAGGCGATCCGGCGCGGCAGTACGACATGAAGGAAATCCTGGCGCGCCTGGTGGATGCCGGAATCTTTGAGGAATACAAACCCGAGTACGGCGAGACGGTGCTGTGCGGCTACGCGCGCATCGGCGGCTTCGCGGTGGGCATTGTGGCCAACCAGAAGACGCACGTCACCCAGATCGACCACGCCGGCAACAAGCGCATGGAGTTCGGAGGCGTGATCTATACCGAGTCGGCGGAGAAGGCGGCGCGCTTCATCATGGACTGCAACCAGAACCTGGTGCCGCTGCTGTTCCTGCACGATGTGAACGGCTTCATGGTGGGGCGCGACGCCGAATGGAGCGGCATCCTCCGCGCGGGCGCGAAGATGGTGAACGCGGTGTCGAACTCGGTGGTGCCCAAGATCGCCATCATCGTGGGCGGATCATTCGGCGCCGGGCACTACGCCATGTGCGGCAAGGCCTACGATCCACGCTTCGTGTTCGCCTGGCCCACGGCGCGCTACGCGGTGATGGGCGGTGACCAGGCGGCGGGAACGCTGGTGGACATCAAGGTGAAACAACTGGAGCGTAGCGGCAAGAAACTGAGCGACGACGAGAAGCGCGAATTGTTCGAGTCGGTGAAGGTCACCTACGACCAGCAGACTGACCCGCGCTACGGCGCGGCGCGGCTGTGGATCGACAAGATCCTGGATCCGCTGGAGACGCGCGACGCCATCATCCTGGCATTGGAGGCGGCGGCGCTGAATCCGGAGGTGAAGGAGTTCAAGACGGGAGTGTTGCAGACCTAGTTCACCACGGAGGCACGGAGACACGGAGAAATGCTTGTTTTGGAAGAGTTGACCGAGCAGATTATCGGTGCAGCCATCGAGGTGCACAAGGCGCTCGGTCCGGGGCTTCTTGAGTCCGCCTACGAAGAATGCCTTTGCCACGAACTGGCGCTGCGAGGTTTGCGTTTCGAGCGGCAGGTGTCGCTTCCAGTACAAGGGAGTGAAGTTGGATTGCGGCTACCGGCTCGATTTAGTCGTGGAGGACTTGGT
>JBOGLL010000179.1:0-3021 GCA_050746065.1 Terriglobales bacterium
AGTTGCTGAGCGGACTGGACCAGAAAGACCTGATCATCGGCGAGAACGGCTACGTGGCCGCCATCCTGTCCGACATGCTGGAGCAGTTTGCTCCGGAGAAGGCGCACGCCGACGATTGGGACGTCGAAGGGCTGCGCAAACAGGTGCTGACCGCGTTCGGAGTGGACCTGCAGGCCGAAGGCGTAAAACCTGAGCAGCTCAGCCGCACCGAACTGGGCGACGCCATTTTCGAGAAGCTCCGCGAACGTTACGAGGCCAAGGAAAAACTGATCGGCCCCGACGCCTTGCGTTACCACGAGCGCATGGTCATGCTCAGCGTGCTGGACTCGCAGTGGAAAGACCACTTGCTTTCCATGGACCACCTGAAGGAAGGCATCGGGCTGCGCGGCTACGGACAGCACGATCCCCTGGTGGAGTACAAGCGCGAGTCCTTCCAGATGTTCGAAGCCATGATGCAGCGCTTCCAGGACGAAACCGTCCGCTACCTGTACCTGATGCAGGTTTTCGGAGGGCCGGAGTCCGATCGCATCCGGCGCGGCCCCGAAGAGGACCAGGGCGAAGGCGGCGGCCCCGGCGTCCGGGTTCCTGTTCCTCAGGGAGGCGGTGACGGAGGGCGGCGTCCGCCACGCTCTGCAGCCACCTCGATGGACACCCTGGAAGAGGAGTTCCAGCGCCGCAAGCGCCGCGAACTGGATGCGGCACGTCTGGCAGGCTCCGGCGACTACGAGCAGGTACAACAGGTGGTGCGCAGCGCCGCCCGCGTGGGCCGCAACGATCCCTGCCCCTGCGGCTCCGGCAAGAAGTACAAGAAGTGCTGCGGCGCGGGCGCGTAGACCAGATTTGACTTGGTGGACGCCCCGCCTTGAAAGGGCGCGGCTTCAGCGCCGCATAAGGCTCCCAAACTTTGTCATCCCGAGGCACGCCGACTGAGCCCGCCGCGGCGGGCGCGGGAGGCGTGAGCGAGGGATCTGCTTTCTTGTCCCTTTCCTGACCCTGCACCTTCCATCCACAGGAGAATGTCAACTGAGCCAACTGGCCTCAAACCTGGGTGATGGACTCATGGTCGTTCCCCTCAGGGGCTGAAGCCCAATGTCCACGCGGCCTCCGTGCGGCGCGGCTGGAAGCCGCGCCCTTTCAAAATGTTGTGAAAACTGCGGCACCAGTTCCTTGGTCGAGACCTCACAGCCACTTCTTCACCTTGGGCCACACTTCTTCCGGGCTCACCTTCATGTCGCGACAAATGTAGATGTGCAGCTCTTGTTCGTAGGGCATGGCCAGAGGGTGGCTCTGGATGGGGCCCTTGTCCTCCACCGAGCCGCAAATCTCCGGAAGGCTGCCCGGATTGTCGTCGAGCACGATGATGATGTCTCGGGTGGCGCCGCGGGGTCCCCAGTAGTAGTAGTTCTGATGGCCGCTGATGGCGGGCGGCAAAGCGTGCTTGCGCCCAAGGATGTCGATGGCAGCGGCCTCGCCGTAGTTCTGCCCGAAGATCCGCACTCGTCGCTGGTCCTCCGGCGGAAGCGATTGAACGACAGCAGCCACGCTGTCAGACAGCTCCTGCCAGCCGAACTGGTCGGCGAAAACCTGGGGCAGTGCGGCAGTGTGACTGCGTTCGGTGCGCGGCGGCGTGATGTGGATGGCTTGCATATAGGCCTCCACTTGCTCCGGCGGGAGAACCGGCAACACCAGTGGCGAGAGCAACGCACCAGTGGCGGCAATCAGCCCGGCATAGGCCGCGACGACCCAGGGCCGCCGCAAGCGTTCGACGATATCTTCGAGAAAAACGCTCCCTGCGGCGATCAGCATGGGATAGGTGGGCGCCAGGTAGTAATGTTTGCCCTTGAGCGCGACGAAGATCACGAAGGCCGCCACGTAGGTCCAGGCCAGCGCGCGGAACGGCCGCGCTTTCCCGGAGAGCAGCAGCCACAGCAGGCCCGCGAACCAAAGCGGGAACTCGATTGCGTTCATCAGCAGGATCTGCTGCCCGAAATATTCCACCGGCCCCACCACGATGTTCTTGCTGCTGTTCTTTACGTTGTTCAGCAATTCCCACGTAGGCCAGTCGTGCTGCATCTGCCAGATCAAGTTGGGCAGGGCGAACAGGAATGCCACCAGCACTCCCAGCCACGGCCATGGACTGCGCAATAGCCTGCGTTCGTGGGTGAGTAAGAGCGCCGCCGCCAGCGCTACGCCGAAGAATGCCATGGAATGCTTGTTCTCGAGTCCCAGGCCGATGATTGCCCCCATCACCAGCCAGAGCTTCGGATTCCATCCCTTGATGATGCGGATGAGCACGTACACGGCGCCCATCCAGAACAACGGCTCGAAGGAATTCATGGTGAACAGGTATCCGTAGGAGAGATAGATCGGAGCCGCGAGGATGGCGATGCCGGCCAGCAGGATCGCCCGTTGCCGTCCGCCCAGTTCGCGCGCCATCAACGCCGTCAGCGCCCCGATGCCTGCCCCGGCGAGTGCGGGAAAGAAGCGGATGGCGAGCAGCGAGTCTCCCAGCAGAGTACGTGTCAGGCGGGCCACGACGGCGATCAGCGGCGCCTGGTCCACGTAACCCCAGGCCAGGTGGTCACCGCACACCAGGTAGTAGAGCTCGTCGCGGAAGTATCCGTAGCGTCCATTGAAAATCAGGTGGAGGATGAGCTTGAGCGTCGCGAGCGCAATAATCAGGGCTACGGTTGAGCGTTCGATCCGCGGGCCGGGAGCAGGAGTCGCGTTCATGTCTTGCGTCCGCGCTAGGATACGCCGGCTGCCTTCGCCTGGTTCCTGGCGGGTGTAAAATCTCGCGCAGCTTCGGACTCCGTGGAGGCCTGCCATGCTGACCGCAAGACTGGTGAACTTGATCGAAGCCCACTCGCAACAACTTTCCGAAGGACTGCTGAAGAAACTGCTCGCCTCCGAGCGCACCGCCGACCTGCGCAAGGTCCCGGAGCAGGAGTTGGCCGAGCGCACCTACGAAATCTACCGCAACCTGAGCGACTGGCTGCTCAACAAGACCGAGGCAGACAT
>JBOGLL010000180.1:0-2857 GCA_050746065.1 Terriglobales bacterium
GAAGTAAGGAGTTCGCGCTGCGAGTGGTGCGGCTCTTCCGTAGTTTGCCCAATACTCCGGTAGCTCAGGTGATGGGAAAACAATTGCTTCGTTCCGCAACGTCCGTAGCAGCCAACTATCGGGCGACAGGACGGGCCCGATCCAGGGCTGAGTTCATTGCCAAGCTCGGGGTTGTGGTCGAGGAAATTGACGAGGCAGTCTTCTGGTTGGAGATGCTGATTGAGAGCAATACCGTTACGCAGCATCGAGCCGCGGACTTGCTCGCGGAGAGCAGGGAACTGGCGGCCATTTTCGCCGCGTCGTACCAGACGGCGAGGGCCAAGAACATCGACCGAAGGTAGTGGCGGTAGATGACCCGATGACCAGATCACTCGATGACCAGATGAAGGACGAGCGCAGTGTTGTCGAAGCTCGCGAGCTGATCGAGCGGGCACACGCGGCCTTCCTGAAGTTCCAGCATTTTTCCCCGGAGCAGGTGGACAAGATCATTGACGCCATGGCCGAGGCAGCGACGGCAAGCGCGGAGTCCCTGGCGCGGCTGGCAGTCGAAGAGACCACGTACGGGCGCGTGGAAGACAAGATTCAGAAGAACCTGTTTTCGTCCCGTCGGGTGTACGAAGCGGTGCGTGCGCTGAAGAGCGTAGGCATCGTGCGAGAAGACCGCGCGCAGGGAGTGATGGAGGTCGCCGTGCCCGTAGGTGTGGTGGCGGCCATCCTGCCTTCGACCAATCCAACGTCCACCGCCATTTACAAGATCCTGATCGCCCTCAAGGGGCGGAATGCCATCGTGGTGAGCCCGCATCCTTCGGCCATCCGCTGCACGTGTGAGACGGTGGCGGTGATGCGCGAGGCGGCGATGCGAGTTGGCGCCCCGCAGGATGTGATCTGCTGCTTCCAGACGCCGTCGCAGGCAGGCACGACGGAGCTGATGAAGCATCGTCGTACGGCCGTCGTGCTGGCCACGGGCGGAATGGGTATGGTGCGCGCAGCGTACAGCTCGGGCAAGCCGGCGTTCGGAGTCGGCCCGGGGAACGTGCCGGCTTTCATCGAGAAGAGCGCGGACGTGATGAAAGCTGTGGCGGACGTGGTCTACGGAAAGACGTTCGACAACGGGACTATCTGCTCGTCGGAGCAGGCGATGGTCACCGAGCAGGCCGTCCGCGAAAAAGTGATGGAAGAATTGCGACGCAATCAGGCGCACTTCCTCACTGCCCAGGAAATCGCCACTCTCAGTTCGCAGATGGTGAACCTGGACGCGCACACCATTAATCCGAAGTTTGTGGGTAAGTCGGCGGTGAAGGTGGCGGAGCTGGCCGGATTCAAGGTGCCGCCGGAAACGCGCGTGCTGGTGGCCGAACTTGCAGGTGTGGGACGGGAGCATCCGCTGTCCGCCGAGAAGCTCTCGCCAGTGCTGGCGCTCTACATCGCGGCTGACAAGGCCGCGGCGTTCGATTTGTGCGAAAAACTGCTGCGCTTCGGAGGTCTGGGGCACACCGCGGTGATCCACAGCCGCGACGATCAGGTGGTGCGCGAGTTCGGCGTGCGCATGCCGGCGGGCCGCATTGTCGCGAACAGCCCGGCGCCGCAGGGATCGATCGGAGCTTCGACGAATCTGTTTCCTGCCATGACGCTGGGTTGCGGCGCCATGGGAGGCAACATTACGTCGGACAACATTTCGCCGCTGCATCTGGTGAACCTGAAACGCGTGGCGTATGAAATGCGTCCCGCGCGCGGCGATCCAGCCGTGCCCGCGAAACCGCCGGAGAGCGTGGCCCCGCCGCTAGCGGCAGCAGCGCATTGCGCCTGCGAAGGGGCCACCACGGCAGCACCGACTTCAACGGAGGTATTGGCGGCTCCCGAGCGGGCGGCGGCAACGCGCGCCGTGGATCGCTTCCTGGCCCGGCGGGGGCCGGAAGTTCCCGCGCTGAAACCCGAGCCGGTTGCGCTAACGAAGCCCGCTTCCCGCCCTGGGCCGGTCGAGCCGGCGAAACCCGCTTCCTCCCCGGCGCCGGTCGTCATGAAGCCCAGGCCGCTTCCCGTGGCGTTCGTGGGCGAGGAGGAAGTCCGCGCAGCCGTGAAGCGAAAGGAAAAGATCCTGGTTGGCCCGAAGACCATCATCACTCCGCTGGCGCGAGATTTAGCGAAGGAGTGGGATGTGCTGGTGCGGGAATAAGCGAACGTGAATTTCAAGAGCATCGATGACATTCGTGCGGGTGGCTTTGACGGGTTTGTAGCAATCTCTGACCTTCAGAAATCGAACTGCAGCGAAGTACCAGATGCGCACGGGGTTTACCTCGCATTGAGACCGAACAGGACAGGCCCGAAATTTCTTGAAAGGAGCACGGGAGGGCGCTTCAAAGGGAAGGATCCCAAGGTTGAAGTAAGTAAGCTAGAGAGGAACTGGGTCGAAGGTACCGTCGTCCTGTACATTGGCGCGGGCGGACTGGGCGCGACCACGACCCTGCGGAGTCGCTTGAGGCTTTATATGCAATTTGGTCGAGGAATGCCGGCGGCACACCAGGGCGGGAGACTTATCTGGCAACTGCACGACTCATCGGAACTGCTGGTGTGTTGGAAAGTCACACCCCAGGATGACCCTGGGATTGAGGAGACCAGGCTGATGCAGGCATTCGAGACAGTGCATGGCAAGCGTCCGTTTGCCAACCTCAGGCGCTAACCTCCGGCGGCGCGAATCACTGCCATGCGCCCTCCTTTTCCGGCTCGCCCGCAGAGGCGGGCTCGCCGCCAGTCGGGCGCGCAGCATTTCTCCTGCGTTACCCAGGGTTCCGAGCGCGCGGGAGAATTCTCCCGCGCGCTCGGAACCCTGGGTAACGCAGGAGAAATGCTGCGCGCCCGA
>JBOGLL010000181.1:0-14596 GCA_050746065.1 Terriglobales bacterium
GGCCTCGCGGGCTTTCTTCGTCAGGCAGCTCCAGACCAGGTCGTAGGAAGCGCGCATGCGTTGTTTCAACTCGTCGGAGGGCAGGGAATCGAAGCGTTCGAGTGACACCCAATGCCGGGACGCTCCACCAGTTCCGCGAACTCTTCGGGCGTCGTCTTGAAGGACACGCGATAACGAGCATGGGGCTCAAGCGCCATTATGGTGAACATCTTGCCGCCGAGGCGGAACAGCAAATCGTTGTCCCACTGGATGCCTTCGGTGGCATGGGGCCGGGAGAGGCAGAAGGCGCGAACGGAATCAATATTCATGCAGCGTCACCCGGGCAAAACAAAACGCGCAATCCGCGCCCGCCAGGCGGGACGGACTGCGCGCGGTCTGGGGAGGAGCGCGGTCAGCGGCCGAAATAGGCAGCATTGCGTGCGGTGTAGTCCTTCCACTTCTCCGGCAGGTCGTCGAGCGCGAAGATGGCGGACACCGGGCACACCGGCACGCAGGCGCCGCAGTCGATGCACTCCACCGGGTCGATGTAGAGCATCTCTTCGGCGGCGTGCTTCTCGCTATCCTTCTTGGGATGGATGCAGTCCACCGGGCAGGCGTCGACGCAGGCCGTGTCCTTGGTCCCGATGCAAGGTTCGGCGATTACATAGGCCATAAAATCGTTCTCTCCCGAATACTGCGCGCAAATAGTACAGCAGAAATTGGAAAAAGGGCAACGCCGGTCAGGCCGGGATCAGCTCCCTTTCCTCTGCTGGCTGATACTCCACAATATAACCCGCCACAGCGCTGGCCGCCACTGTCAGCGGGGAAGCCAGGTACATCTGCCCGGGGCCGCTGCGTCCCGGGAAATTGCGGTTCTGGGCGCTGATGACGATCTGGTCGGGGCGGGTGGAAACCCCCGGTCCGGCGTTGATGCAGGCCCCGCAACTGGGCTCGATGACGATGGCGCCCGCTTTCCGGAAGACCTCCAGATAGCCCTTGCGCACGCAGTATTCGCGCGTTTCTTGCGAGCCGAACTGGAGGTAGAACTTCACTGAATCAGCCACACGCTTGCCCTGACGCAGGGCGTCGGCCAGGACGCGGGCGTACATGTCCATGTCCTCGTTCTTGCCGGCAGTGCAGGTGCCACCGTAGGCGATCTCGACCGGCACCGGGGTCGCTAGGTCGCGGACGAACTTACCGTTGCCGGGGTCGCCCGGCGTGGCCACCATGGGCGTGATTTCGTCAGCGTTGAGCTCGATGACGTGCGCGTACTCGGCGCCCGGGTCGTTGGCCAAGCCCGCGATCATTTGCTTGGCGCGCGCGGCGTCCATGCCGCGACGCTCTATCAGGAAGTCCACCACCTTCTGGTCGGGCGCGACGATGCCGGTGAAGCCTCCAATCTCGGCGGCCATGTTGGTCATGGTGGCGCGCTCGTCCACGCTCAGTTCGGCGATGGCTTCGCCGGAGTACTCGATCACCTTGGCCAGCGCCTTGCCGCTGCGCACATAGTCGAGCGCCAGGATGGCGAGGATGAAGTCTTTGGCCGCGACGTTGGGCTTTCGCTTGCCGCGCACCACAACCTTGAGCGACTCCGGGACCTTTACGCGGACGTCCTTGGTGGTCCAGGAATTGAAGACGTCGGTGGTGCCGATGCCGAAGGCGATGCAGCCAATGGCGCCCACGTGGGGTGTGTGCGAGTCCGAGCCCACGTTGAGCTGGCCGGGCAGGGCGTAGGTTTCGAGCACGATAGAGTGGCAGATGCCCTCCGCGCCTTTACGGTCGGTGAGTTCGCCGTGCAGCTTGATGCCGCGGGTGCGGGCGAAATCCTCCTGGCGCAGCTTGAGCTGCGTGGCCAGGTCGAGCAGGCCCATCTTGCGTTTCTCTTCCGAAAGCACTTCGTCGAGGAAGGTGAGATGGTCGCGGAAGAAGATGACCGACGACGGATCGTTGACGGGCGCGTCCTTGCCCACCAGGCGCTCGAAGAAGATGGACGCCATGGGCGTGACGTACTCGTGGCTGAAGCGCAGATCGGTGCGGGCAAAGCCGGAGTCGCCCGGCTTCACGGCGGGGACGCCTACTTCGCCCTTATCGTTGATCATGTGGCCGGCGAAGATCTTTTCCGCCAGCGTCATGGGACGCGACGCGGTGCGGATGGGCGGCAGGAAGACTTTTTTCTGCAAGCGCGCCACGTTGAAGGGGAACAGGCCGCCGTACTCGATGATCTGGCGGGTGATGTCGTCTTCTCCGGCGGTGAACTCAGCCAGGGGAATCTCTTCGCCGCAGCGGATGCGGCCGATCAAGCCGAAATCTGTGGAGGTGAGCACGCCCAGGTTCTGGCAATTCTGCTTGTAGATGCGCTCGTGGTTCTCGGCAATCACCAGCTTGATGCCGGCGGAAAGCTCGGCGTACGGAGACTGCTCGCGGCTCGATCCTTTGCCTCGCCGCTTGCCGCTCACACAGGCTATGAAGCCGCCCTTTTTCACATCGCCGCGCTTGATGGGAAGCTCGGCGCCGCACTTCAGTCCGGTGTAAGGGAACTCGCCCAGGGTCTCGTCGAAGAAGAAGCAGATGTGCGCGGGAGTGATCTCGTCGGTGGAGATGTCGTCGCGGAGCTTGGGATTGGCGGCTGGATTCTTCGTGTCCCAAGGGAGGTCTTCGCCGGCCAGTTGCCGCCTGATGAGTTCCGGATCTTCGGTAAGAAAGAGGATGCGGCCCTTGAGCAGCACGCGGTCAGGGCGCCTCTCAACGCTGCGATTCGACAATGCATTCGCCACAATCCGATTGTACCGCGACTGTCGGGGCCCTGGCCCCGGGGCTACGGCCCATCTTCTATAATGGCCGGCGCCGCTCGAAAGTTTGCTGCGGAGCTTCCCGAAGGAGCCTTTCATGTTTCGACTACTGCTGATAAGTCTAGTTCTTGCTGCGCTGGTTGGTCCCGCAGCGGCCGGCGATGCGAAGGTCTCGCCGGAGGATGAGGCCGGCATTCGCGCCGCTGCGCTCGACTACGTGGAGGGGTATTACGAAGGCAATCCCGACCGCATGGAGCGGGCGCTGCATCCGCATCTGGCCAAACGCATCGCGCGCACGGACGCGAACGGCCGCACACGCGTTGACCAGATGAGCGCCATGGAACTTGTGCAGATCATCCGCCTGGGCACGGGCAAGAACATTCCCAAGGACAAGCAGGTGAAGAACGTGACCATCCTCGACGTCTTCGGCAACACCGCCAGCGTGAAGGCGGAGATGCTGGAGTGGGTGGACTACATGCACCTGGCCAAGGTGAACGGCCAGTGGAAGATCATCAACGTGTTGTGGGAGATGAAGCCGAAGCCGCAACCGCAGTAACGTTTCCATTCCAACAGGGAGAAAGTCCATGAAGGTTCGCCGCCTGCCCGCAATCCTCGTGCTGTCGATGCTGACGCTTGCACTGCCCGCGCTGGGCGCTGAGAAAAAGGGCGCCGGGAAGAAGGCCGCCCCGTCCGCGGTGGACTTAACGAAAGACGAAGCTGCGGCTTCGGTAGAGAAGCATCGCGGCGAGCTGGTTTCGCTCAGCGACCAGATCTGGGCGTTCGCCGAGACCGCACTGCGCGAAAAGAAGTCCGCGAAGCTGCTGGCCGACTACGCCGAGCAGCAGGGCTTCAAAGTGGAGCGCGGCGTGGCCGGCATGCCAACGGCATTCATCGCCAGCTACGGAGAAGGGAAGCCGGTGATCGGCATCCTGGGTGAGTACGATGCGCTGCCCGGCATTTCGCAGAAGGCGTCGCCGGTGAAGGAGCCGCTGGTGGAAGGCGCGGCCGGGCAAGGCTGCGGGCACAATCTGTTCGGCGCCGCCAGCATGGGCGCGGTGGTGGCGGTGAAGGAGTTGATGGCCGCCGGCAAGCTGAAAGGCACGGTGCGCTTCTACGGGACGCCGGCCGAGGAGTCGGTGGGCGGCAAGGTGTATATGATCCGGGCGGGACTGTTCAAGGACGTGGACGCGGTGCTGGTGTGGCACCCGGATGACGAGACCTCGGCGGACACGCAGACCGCGCAGGCCATCGTGGACATGGTGGTGGAGTTCCACGGCAAGGCGGCGCACGCGGCTTCTGATCCCTGGAACGGACGCAGCGCCGTGGACGGCCTGGAACTGTTCACGCACGGGCTGAACATGATGCGCGAGCACATTCGCCCCACGGCGCGCATTCACTACACCATCGTGAAGGGCGGCGACGTACCCAACGTGATCCCCGAATACGCCAAGCTCTGGCTGTGGGTGCGCGACACCGATCGCGGACGCGTGGCCGACATGGTGGAGCGCGTGCGCAAGATGGCAGAAGGCGCGGGCTTGATAGCCGGCGTGACCGCCGAGGTGAAAGTGCAGGCCGGCAGCCACGAAATGCTGCTCAGCCACGTGGGTGCGCGAGCTCTGCACGCCAACCTGGTGCGGCTGGGCGACATCCCGTTCACGGAAGATGAGCAGGAGTTTGCACGGCAGATCCAGCGCGCCACCGGCGTCGAACCGAGGGGACTGGACGGGATCATCCATCCATTTGAGGAAAATCAGGAGACCGAAGGCGGGTCCACGGACGTGGGCGACGTGAGCTGGAATGTGCCCACCATCCACTTCTCGCTGACCACGGCTCCGAAGGCCGCGCCCTGGCACGCCTGGCCGGTGGTGGCTACGGGCGGCATGTCCATCGGCCACAAAGGCATGGCCCACGCGGCAAAGACTCTGGCCATGACCGCCGTGGACTTGTACGACGACGCCGCCCTGCTCGCCGCTATGCGCAAGGAGTTCGAGGAAAAGACGAAAGGGACGACCTACAAGGGCTTCATTCCGGATGGCCCGCCGCCGTTGCCGACCGACTAGTACGCCGCAGCAAATCCCACCACAAAGGACACGAAGGCAACACGAAGGAGGTGGATCAAGCCTTCGTGCAACCTTTGTGTACTTTGTGGTTCGCTTTGGAGGTCTTGTCGTTACGAGCTTCGACCGCGAGCGTATTCAACGGCCGAAGGAAGTCCTTCCTCGCGGCCGGCCATGATGGCGGCAAACTCGCGCAGCAGGTCGGCGTGCAACAAGCCGTTCGAGGCGACGGTTTCATCGCTCTTGGTGCGGAAGGGATTGCCCGTGAAGTCGGTCACCTGTCCGCCGGCTTCTTCCACCAGCAGGACGCCCGCGGCCGTGTCCCAGGGGTTGAGGTTGAACTCCCAGAAGCCGTCGAAGCGTCCGCAGGCGACGCCCGCCAGGTCGAGCGCGGCTGAGCCCGCCCGGCGCACTCCGTGAGTGCGCAGCGTGATCTGGTGATAGAAGTGGATGTTGGGATTCTTGTGGCGCTTGTGGCTGGGAAAACCGGTGGCTAGGAGGCTCTCCGACAGCTTCGCTATCTTGGAGACATGGATGCGTCGCGAGTTCAGGTACGCCCCGCTGCCGGCCTCGGCGGTGAAGAGCTCGTCGCGGGTGGGGTCATAAATCACGCCGGCCACGCGCTTGCCTTTTTGCTCCACCGCCATCGAAATGCAGAACACGGGAAAGCCGTGGGCGAAGTTGGTAGTGCCGTCGAGCGGATCCACGTACCACTGATATTCACCGGCGCCCTGGGTGCGCGTGCCTTCTTCGGCCAGCACGCTGTGCCGGGGCCAGCGCGCATGAATGCGGTCGGTGATCAGCGCTTCGGAAGCGCGGTCGGCCTCGGTCACCAGGTCGACTTCGCCCTTGTATTCCACTTTGACGCGGCGGGCGAAGTAGGTCATGAGGAGCGCGCCGGCCTCGCGCGCGATCTCCTCCATCGCAGGGACGAATTCGTGTGCGGCGCCCACAAGTCTCCTTGGTGTTACCAGGTCTCTCGTCCGTCGCAGCGGACCCGGGATTTCACCTGCGGGGCCCACGCACTTAGCCTGCCCTGAGGCGTAGCCGAAGGGCCCGCCAATCGGCTCAACTCACGGCCGATCCCGGCCGGTGTCCTCGGCGATGTACTGGATCTGGTCCTTGAAGATGAACAGATTAGGAGCGCCTTCGCGGGTGAGGCGGACCATCTTGTGGTCGTAGTATTCGATCCAGCCGCGGACGGTCTCGCCGTCGGCCAGCTTGATGACCACGGGCGTTTGCTTCTCACCGAGTTGCTTCAGGTAGGCGGCCTCGGCGTGGGTCTCCTCCGGCGGGGGAGTCTTGCCCTTGCGCGGGCCTGCGTTGGGACGCTGACGGAACGGCATGGGAGACATTCTACCAACGAAGCATTTATAATTTGTAACCGGTAATTGGTAATTTGCGATTTGCTGGTGGCCGCTGCCAATGGGCCGCTCATCTTGGCGAGCTCTCAAATTACCAAATTACAAATTACCCAATTACCGATTCTTCCGTCCCCGTCGTCTAGCCCGGCCTAGGACATCGCCCTTTCACGGCGGTAACACGGGTTCGAATCCCGTCGGGGACGCCAACAACCCGGATTTACTGCTTCTTGGTGTGGCTAACACCGTTGGAGCTCTAATGTGGCTTTGCTGAGAGTTGTGAGGGATTCCGGCTGGCCGGACAGATTCAGAGCCTACCACGTGATCATCGACGGAAAGAAAGTCGGTGAAATCTCGAACGGCGAGACAAAAGAGTTTCCGATTCCTGCAGGGCAGCACCAAATCTGCCTGAAGATAGACTGGTGCGGTTCGAACACGGTTGAGTTCACAGTTGCTGAAAGCGAAAAACCGACGTTTCATGCCAGGTCCAATCTGCGGGGGCGTCCCTGGCTCACACTCTGGTATGTGTTCTTTGCCCGAGACTCCTATTTGTTGATTGAGCAGGATTCTGGTTCATCATCGCGCTCAAGAGCATGAGTCCAGCATGGCGCGGACTAGGGCTGTGTAAGCCAAGGCGCTCTTTCTGCTCGGAGCGCTTGTGGTCTTCACGAAGCAATACCCAAGACGCCGTGGGCAAGGATCCGGTAAGCGAGCATCAGGCCGAACGTCAGGCTGGCCATGCCGGAGGCAAAGCCGAGCCAGTGGGAGAACGCTGAGTTTCGTCGTCCCGCGAAGGCGAATGCTGACGCCAGCCCCACGGTAATTAGCATCATGCCGGCCACGGTTCCCGCTCCGAACACCAGCAAATAGGCGATCGCCCAGCGCGGGTCGGGAATCGCGGCCAGCACGAACAGAGCAACTGCCGCCGAGCCGGCGAGACCATGGATGATCCCCACCACCAGGGGACGCGTGTGTTGGTAAAGGCCGAACCCACCCACCTTCCGGTCCAGCCAGGCGAGGGGAGTCTGGTCAGGCCGGTGCGGGTGAGCCTCCGGCGAATGCGTGTGAGGATGAGTGTGGGTGTAATCTCCGTGGCTGTGGGGATGGGAATGCACCACGGCCGGTCCCTGGTCGTCCAGCGGCGAGCGCCTGGGCCGGGACCGGACGAATCTCACCAGGCTGGCCATGCCAAGAACAATGAGCATCAGGCTGACGGAAATTTCCATGCCCAGGCCGAGTCGGGTGGGAATCGCCAGGCCCAGGCGCAGGATGGCGGAGCCCACGACCAGAATGGTCAGCGAGTGCCCCACACCCCAGAACAATCCGGTGAGGGCGGCGTGCCGCAGGTCGCGCTGCCGGGTGAGGATGGTGGTTACGGCCAGGACGTGGTCGGCATCGGTGGCATGCCGCATCCCCAGAAACAAGCCTGCGGCGAGTATGAGCGTCAGGCTGTCCATGATTGCGCGTTAGCCGGCCGCGACCCCGAGCGGGAGAGACGCACAATCAGGCATCCGGGGAATTTCCATTCAAGCCGACATACTACTCCGCCCGGGGTTCGCCTTTGGCTTCTTTGTAGGGCTGGTGGCCCAAGTTCTGCCATCACATCTCCAGAGCCCTTCTTGAGGCAAAGCGTTCGCGATGGTGCCCCACATCTGCCGCAGTTAGCAGATGTGGGTCTTTCCTCAGGGAGTGCTACCCTCTCCCCATGCCGTATGGGCTGAAGCGGCACCAACAGTCCAAGCAAGTGGGGTGGCCGGCCGTCCCAAGCGCCACGCGGGCGTGGTTTGCGATACCCTAGTAGGTCGCACGTCATTTCCAGGAGGCTACGAGGAATGTCCGGACCCAGCCGCCGTCCCGAGATTCGTCGCCGCAGGGCGCGCAAGGAAAGCATCGTCAAGCTCCGCCGGCGCTACGCCAAGGCCAGTTCGGAAGCCGAACGCAACCGCATTCTCGACAAGGTGAAGCGTGTTTCGCGTGGCCTGAAGGTGGATGAGTTCATCCAGCACGCGACCGCGAAGAAGGCCTGACGCCGCCCATGGGCATCCGCACCCGGGCGCGGCACTTTGTCCTGGGCCGCGTCGCCGTGAAGCGCCATTCCGCAAACCTGGCGGCACTCGAGGCCAGAACCACGCCTCCCCGCAAGGTCCTTTTCCTCTGCTACGGAAACATCTGCCGCAGTCCTGTGGCTGAGGCCCTGGCTCGCGAGTCCCTGCCGCAGATGGAAGTGGCCTCGGCGGGTTTTTTCGAGCCCACCGGCCGCCGTACTCCGCCGCACATCCATGAGGCCTGCGGCAGCCTGGGCCTGAGCCTGCCGCCGGGGTCCTCGAAACGGGTGACGGCGGCCATGGTGAGCGGTTCCGACCTGGTGGTGCTCCACGACCTGGAGAACTACCAGATGTTCTCCCGTGAATTCCCCAGTGCCCTCGACAAGATGCTGCTACTGGGGATGTTCCTGGAGCCACCCCAACCCGCGATCCAGGACCCGTACATGTCGGAGCCCGAGGAAACCCTGGCCATCATGCGGCAGATCCGCGATGCCGTGGCCCGGCTCTCGGTCTGGCTGACGCGCTGTTCCTAGACCTTGTTCTTTGCGCCTGCCAGCAGCCGGAAGCGTACGTGACTCGGCAGATTCCGCGAAGCTGTTTCGCACGTCCGTCGTGCGCACTTCGTCTTAGAATCGGCCCCAGGAAAGCAGACGTAGGGTCGTGGGAGTACGCCGAAGCAGTTCGACCACCTGGCTGGTGATGTTCGCGGTTTTCGCGGTGGCGGCTTACTTTGTGTGGAAAGACCCGGAGGGCGCCTGGCTGCGACTGCGGGCAATCTGGAATTCGCTGCCCGATCTCTTCCCGAAATTCTAAGCCGGGATCACCGCGCAGAGATATTGAAATCCACGGTGATCAGGGTCTCGGTTTCGACCGGCTGTCCGTTCTGCAAGTAGGGCTGGAAGCGCCGGTGGCGGGCGGCTTCGATGGCGGCGGCGGTCAGGTCGGCTGGGCCGCGCACAACCGCTAGTTCGCGGATCTGCCCCTGGCGGTCAATCACGGCCCGCAACACCACGGAGCCTTGCACGCTGCCCTCACGTGCCAGCACCGTCGGCGGGCGCGTGGCCAGAGAGGCGGACTCCACCCTCGACTGGTCCCCCTGTACGTTGAGGTTCACTGTGCGATTGGAGTAACGCGGCTGCACGCGCCGTTCCGCGTCCACGACTTCCACGTTGAAGGGCTTGGGAGGCGGCGGTGGCTCGGTTACCTCTTCCGCAGCCTCGTCGATTCCAGCTTCCGGGCCAGCTCCTGCGCCCGCCGGGGACGAGGGTCCTCCCGCAGTCCGCGTGCGACGCTTGCCGGTCTTGGGGTCGGGCGACTTCTCCTTTTCCTCCGCGGCTGCGGGGACGATCACCGGACTCTGGTTTCCATCGGTGAATTTGGCTACCGCCGTGTCCACCTCGATCATCAGGTCGCTGATGGTCTCGGTAGGAAGGACGAAGGCTCGACCGGTCCAAACCAGTCCTAGCGCCACCAAGAGCAGAGCCAGCAGGATGAAAGCGTTCCAGCGCCCCTTGGGAGCAGGTGCTTCCGCCTGCTCACGGCCGGCGGTGATTTCGCGCAGGTGCTTGATTTCGCTCTCGTCGGCTTGCGGAGCCGACCCGTAGCCTCCCAAGCCGAGTTTCCCGTGACTGTACTTTTCTTCGTCAGGCAAAATCCACCTTCTAAGCCCCTGGGGGTGGGCACGCGCAAGACTCCCAGTATGCTCCCAAATCGGTGCGGTTGGAAGTGATGAGAGAGGGAAACCTGAAAAATTAACAATGTGAAGACGGTTGCAGGTAACCAGCCCCTGATTACTTGACTCCCTGCCAGAGCCACCAGCAAAACAAGTTTTAGTGGAGACCCATTGCCCTGGAAGCTGCTTCGAAGAAGCGCCCGACGGTCTGGCTCACCAGCCGGGCCATGCCCAGCGCTACTACCAGGCAAGTCAGGAGCACGAGCAGGGACTCGGCCAGGCCTTGGCCGGGTTCATCCAGCCATTTTTTCAAGCGCGGCCATTTCATACTTGTTCCGGGGCGGCCGCCGCCAGCAGAAAGCGGCCGTCTTCGCTGGTTTCGAGGTGCTCCATGCGGAATCCGCCGCGCATGATGAGGTCCTTAAACGTGCGGCGGTCGTACTTGATGGAACTGCTCATGCGCAGCTTCTCT
The DNA here is from genome assembly GCA_050746065.1 of Terriglobales bacterium. Lineage (GTDB taxonomy): Bacteria > Acidobacteriota > Terriglobia > Terriglobales > Acidobacteriaceae > CAZXVY01. The sequence goes on from JBOGLL010000181.1 coordinate 10,376, forward strand.
CCAACGGCGATGGCGATGGTCCGTCCGCCGGCTTGGATCTGAAGGTCGCGCGCGGCCACGAAGTACTTGGTCACTTCGTGCACGCCGTTCGTACCGGTCCGCAGTTCGAAGCGCATTTCTCCGTCGGCATCACTGATTCCGATGCCCGCAAGGGGGGCCAGCGCAAATCGGCGGTTCACGGGATTGTCGTAGCCGCGCAGCGTTTCTTCGCCGGCGAAGAGTTCGCCATCGAAGAGCACTCGGTCCTCCGATCGCAACAGACGGCGCAGGCGTGCTGGGAACCGCGCTGGGTCGAAAGCACCGAGCGTATTCCCCAGCACGGCGTAAATGGATGCGCGGCCTCCGGGTGGGAGAGCGGACAGGTGGTCGTCGCGAAACACGTCGAGTTTCACGCCGCGAACTTCGCGGGCCACATCGCGGTTGGAGGCCAGAGCGAGTTCGAGCAGCCCCTGGCTGAAGTCGGCAGCCACATAAGCGAGCTTGTGTCCACGCGCGGCGAAGGCCTCCAGCAGCGGACGGTCCTTGCTGCCTTCTCCGCAGCCGATGGAAACCAGGGCGTCGCAGTGTGGCCAGTGTTCGGCCAGCAACGGGGCGGTCTTCTCCACCAGCTTCAAGGCCCGGTTGGCGTTACGGTACTCGGCGCCACGGCAGAGCTCCACCCAGGCCTGAACCGAGAGCGGCAGCCAGTAGAAAAACTGCTCGTCCAGATGGCGTTGGTCCAGGGCGGAGGCGAACTGGCGGGCGATTTCCTCCTCCCGCAGCAGGATTTCGACGGAGAGGCGTTTTTCGGGTTCCTGAGGCATGTGCAAGGCGTATATTAATGCCCCTGGGCTGAGTTGCGGAGGAGTGAACCTTTTGCAGGGAACCGCATCTTATCCTGGGCAAGCTTTTTCCAATCCGGAAAGGAGAAAGGACAAGCATGAAAATCGTCGAAACAGCGGAAGTTGCTCCCACGTGTCACTCGAACTTCAAGCTGGTGGAGACGGCGGAGGTGGCTCCCACCTGTCACGCCGAGTTCAAGTTGGTGGAGACAGCGGAAGTCGCCCCCACTTGTCACTAAAATCCGCGATCGTTTAGCCTTGCCCTTGCAGCGGCCGAACCGAAAGCCGCTGCAGGGGCCATTTTCTCTTCGCCATCATGCCTGCATTCGTGGAAGGCCGTCTTTCCGTCGGGACGTTCTACAATCCGCATCTGGCCGGGGAAATCCTGAATTCTGCAGAGCAGATTGACCACCTCTCCATGGCCGATCCTCCGGCTGCCGACGATGCCGATTTCCCCCGCATCCAGGAACGGTTTCCGCTGCTTTTGCACGACTACCTTGGGCAGCTCGCCGATCCGCTGAGCGCGGCGGCGCTCGACCGCGCTCGCAGCCTGCAGCAGCGCTACCGGGGCCCGTGGGTGGCCGAGCACTTCCAGTGCCTGCATACCGAGGACGGCAGCCGCACGCTCGACTACGTTTTCCCGCCGCTCTACACCGAGGAATTCCTGGCCCGCTTCGTAGCCAACGCCAAGGTGCTGCAACAGGCAGTAGAAGCTCCGCTGGTGATGGAGAACATCCCCGGATTCTTCAGCCTGGAACACGCACAGATGTCGGAAGCCGAGTTCCTGCAACGCTTTTTTGCGGAGACCGGTTGCGGGTTTCTGATTGATGTGCCCCACCTGTGGCTGGCGGCGCGTTACGCCGGGCGGGATGCGCGCGAGTACATCGCGGAGTTCCCGCTCGACAAGGTGATTGAGATCCACGTGGCCGGCGTGGAACAGGACGCCGACCTCGGTGGGCCATGGATCGCGCCCACCGCGCCTACGCGCGAAATCCTGGACCTGGCGGTGTGGATCGGGGAGCGCGCCCCCCGCCTGCGCGCCGTGACCGTGGACACGTTTTCTCCCAGCCTGAGCGCCGAAGTGCTGCTCGGAGCAGTGGCTTCAACGCGCGCCGCTTTTGGCCTAGCCCAGGGACGGGCCGCATGAGTGACCGTGCCCTTCAGGACGAACTGATTCGCTACCTGAGCGATGCGGGTGTGCGCTCGCATCCGCCGGAAACGCTGCCGCTGGCTCGGGAAGAAGCCGGCAAAGCCGGCCGCTTCGCTAACTTCCTCGCGCGCCGCTACTACCGCGACCGCTTGGGGCGCTCGTTCCGCTACACGCGCCCCTTTCAGCCGCAGACCGGAAGACTCGCTGAGGAGATTGTGGACAGCCCCCAGTTCAATTCTTTTCTCGAGCAGTGCGTCCTGGGTTCGTTCGCAGCCGCACGTCAGGTGGGCGAGATGGCGGTGGTTCATCTGGATACGGCCCCGCACCCCGGCCCGTGGTGGCGGGACCTGGTGGAATACGAGTACGCGTATTTTCTGCAAACCGCCACCTCGGAGCCCGCATCCCGCACGCGGCGGCACACCCGTGGCGCCAGCGCCTTCAGCCAGACCTTTTCCTGGTTCCTGCCGGAAGTGCTGGAGCGCCTGCGCTCGGGCCAGCCGGTGGGCGACGACCTGCGACGCGAGTGCACGCTCCTGTTTTCACGCACGCACCTGGGCAAGATTTTCGTGGTTGAGTTGGAGAAGGATTCAGCCGCGGTGTTCCGCTCGACCAACGGTTTCCGAACGCCGGAGCAGATCGCTTCCACGGCGAGCGTTCCACTCGAAGCCGTCGTCCCTTTGCTGGGACTGTTTGCAGAGATTGGGGCGGTGGAGCCGCCGGTCTGAGTAGCCGCCGGCTGGGGGACTGTGTCTATTGAGCCGTCAGCATCAGCGAACGATCAGAAGCAGAAAAAGTGGTGTGAAACAGATCGCAGTGGGAGTTGCATCCGCAATTGGCGGTGCTGTTGGGGTGTTCTGGCTCATTGCTGTCGACGCGGGTGTGAATGGCGCGCAGTGGCCGCCCAATTGGCGCACTTGGCCTGCATACGCCACCTGCCCATTCATTCCACTCATAGGACAAAGCAATTTCGCAAATGTGCTGGTTCCTTTGCTCAACGCCTTCGTCTACGGATTCCTTGTTTCTATGCTTAGTTGGCTTCGGCGGCGATCCCTAGGTTCGAGTTGACATTTCTAAAACCAAGATCCCTCGACTGCGCCCGCCGCGGCGGGCTCCGCTCGGGATGACAAGGGTCAAGGGTGTGTGCGGATTGAAAGCCGACGGCTAACAGCTAGGAGCTAAGAGCTAAGAGCTAAGAGCTAGAACCCACACTCACGCGTTGCTTCGACCTGAGCAGCGGCCACGCCCAGTGCGCCAACCGATAACCCAGCAGCACCGTTAGGATGCCTGCATAGATGCCGGGCTCGGTGTGGTCAGCCTTGACCTTCCACCAGAAGTGCACGCAAGCCAGGATCGCGCTGACATAGAGAAGGCGATGCAGGGCCTGCCAGCGTTTGCCTCCCAGCCGGCTCACCCATTTATTGGTCGAGGTCAGCGCCAGCGGAATCATCAGTACCAGCGCGGCAAATCCAAAGGTGATGAACGGCCGCTTGGTGACGTCGTCGATCATGTCCTGCCAGTCGAAGTACTTGTCCAGCCAGACGAAGATGGTCAGATGCATGCAGCCGTAGAAAAACGCGAAGAGTCCAAGCATGCGGCGGAAGGAAATGAGCCACGCCTGTTTCGTGAGCCGACGCAGCGGAGTAATGGCCAGCGTGATCAAAATGAAGACCAGCGCAGCCTTGCCGGTGACGTGCGTGATGTACTCGATGGGATTCGGACCCAGCATGTCTTCGCGGTACATCCAGAGCATTTGTGCTACGGGCGCAAGGCACGCCAGGAACACCCCAACCTTGAGCCAGGTGATGGGTTTCATCAGTAGTTGCGAGCCAGGTCCATGCCGGTGTAGAGGCTGGCCACCTGGGCGGCGTATCCGTTGAACATCTCGGTAGGGCGCCGGCGGAACTCCCCTATGCGGCGCTCGTTCTTCTGGCTCCAGCGCGGATGGTCCACCTCGGGATTCACGTTGGAGTAGAAGCCGTACTCGCTGGGCGCCATGAGGTTCCAGGTCGTGGTGGGCTGCTGTTCCACGAAGCGCATGCGCACGATGGATTTAATGCTCTTGAATCCGTACTTCCAGGGCGCCACCAGGCGGATGGGGGCGCCGTTGGGGTTGGGCAGGTTCTGTCCGTAGAGGCCCACGGCCAGCAGCGTGAGCGGGTGCATGGCTTCGTCCATGCGCAGGCCTTCCACGTACGGCCATTCCAGGATGCCGCTTTTCTGTCCCGGCATCTGCTCGGGATCGTGCAGGGT
>JBOGLL010000182.1:0-1915 GCA_050746065.1 Terriglobales bacterium
CCTACGTCACGCGACGCGTCGCGCGGCTGCGCGGCCGCTCGGTCTATTACGGGCCGTTCCCTTCGCGCGCTGCGGCCGAGAAGTTTCTCAACGACTCGCTCGATCTGTTCAAGATGCGCCGCTGCGACTTCGACCTCAACCCCGACCCGGCGTTCCCCGGCTGCATCTACTCGGAAATGAAGATGTGCCTGGCGCCTTGCTTCAAGGGCTGCACCGACGAGGAATACACGGCAGAAGTTGCCCGCGTGCATGCCTATCTCGACTCCGGCGGGCAATCGCTGGTGGGCGAATTGGCAAGCGAACGAGAAAGCGCATCCACGAATCTCGAGTTTGAAGCCGCGGCCGCCATTCACGCACGCATGGATAAAGTGGAAGCGGCGCGCGGTCTGCTCCCCCAGATCGCGCGCCCGCTGGAGCACGTCACCGGGGTCATCGTGCAGCGCTCCGCCGGACCGGGCGCGGTGGCGCTGTTTCGACTGGACGCCGGCCTGCTGTCCGGCCCCATCGTCTTTTCCCTGGAGCAGCACGAAGGCAAACCTGTCTCCATGGAAGCGCGCATCACCGAAGCTCTGGCCGCCGCGCCGCCTGCTGCCTCGGCCTCCGCCACCGAAGTCATGGAACATCTGGCGCTGCTCAAGCACTGGTTCTACCGCTCCAGCCGCCAGGGCGAGATCTTTCTCGCCGACGACCGAGGCGAACTGCCGCTGCGCCGCCTGGTGCGCGGAGTCTCACGTGTGTTCCACGGCGAGCCAGAAGAAAAGGTTTTCACCAACGAGGCACAGAGGGCACCGAGAGAACAGTAGGTTTCGATTTGTTTCCTTGCCTAGGCGATGATCGCACCGCAATCGTCAATTAGCCCAATGATTCAATCGGTAATTCTCGGTGTCCTCTGTGCCTCTTGTGGTGCAACATTCGCGTTCATCCGCGTTGATCCGCGGTGCGGTTTTAACGACGTTTGGGACGCGGCTTGTCCGGGCTGTCGATCGCCGGTCCCAACACGCGCTCGTCGGCGGGAAGCTCAGCGGGGTGCAGGCGGAAGCTTGAGCGGAACTCGGCGGTGAACTCCGGATTCCGCTTCCAACTGAGCAGCGCAACCCCGAGCATGGCGAGCAGGGCGCCCGTCGCCGCCGCCAGCATGTCCTTCTGTGCGTCCCAAATATCTCCCTGCGTGCCCAGAAAGGCTAGGCCAGCTTGCGGATTCACCCGAGCGGCCACCAGCCATTCCACGATCTCATAGATCGCCGAGAACGAGAGTGTGACGTCGAGCGGCAAATAGAAGCCCCAGAATCCCTTCACGCGCGCCACGCGCAGGAAAATCTCCCGCACGGGATAAGCCATCAACAGTCCGAACGCGAAGTGCACCAGGCGGTCGTACATGTTGCGGTCGGCGTCGAACCAGCGTTGCAGCGTGATGCCGAATGGCACCTCGGCGTAGGTGTAGTGCGAGCCGATCAGATGCAGGCACGTGAAGAGCGCGAGGAGCGTGTACGACGCTTCTGAAAGGCGGAAGTAGCGGCCGGAGAAGACGATCAGCGGGACAAACAGGAACACCAGCAAGTTTTCCAGCAGCCAGTCGTCGGGATGCAACGGTCGGAAGGCCGCCCAGATCCAGACGGCGGCAAACACAAGCAGTAGTCCAAGGCGATAGCGATTCATGGCGCCCACCTCAATTCCAAGGCTGATCCGCGTTCATCCGCGAATCCGCGGCCAGAGCCCTTCTCTTGCGGAAGATCACCCGCACGCCTTCCCGCCAGCGCTCGTCGATTCCCAGCAGCGCGCAATCGATCTCCGGAGAAAGATACCGCAGCAACGCATCGGTAGCGGGGTGAACATGGAGGGCGGGGGCTACCAGCAGCAGCGCGGGCGGTGCGGATGACAGCTCGCGCCCGGGAAAGTAGCCGAAGCGCTGGAACTC
>JBOGLL010000183.1:0-3235 GCA_050746065.1 Terriglobales bacterium
CCTGGAAGGCGGCGAAGCGCTCGCGCAGTTCCACGCCTTTGCTGGCCGTGGCCAGGCGCGGGCCTTCGTAGCCCTTCAGGCGCGCGCGGCAGCGCTCCAGGGTCTGCGCGAACTGGGTATTCAGCTCGGCGCGCAGGAACTTGATGACCGCCAGGCGCCCCAGCAGGTCGAGCGAAAGATTGTTCCCGCTCTTGGCGCGGTTCAGGCTGCCGATGTGCAGTTCGGTAATGGCCTTCTTGAACTCTCCCGGATCGCCGGCCTTGGCGCGCATCTTGCCGGAGTCGGAAGGCCGGCCCGCGATGGATGGCGGACGCGCTGCGACCTCTTCCTCCGCCACCAGGTCCTGCACGTTGCCGTATTGGGCGATCAGGCGCGCCACGTGGGCGCGCGTGACTTCCGAAAAACGCGGACTGAGGAAGACGTCGTGGCGCACGTTGTCCACACCGGTCATGAGGTTTTCCAGATGGAGGGCCGGAGTGTAGGTGGAGAGATTCAGGTCCTTGGCATGGTCGGCCAGGTTGCCGCGCTGCAGGAAGGAAAAGGGCGACATGATCGAACGACGAGCGCTGTTCGCCCGCCGAAAGGCAGACTTTACCACAGCAATGGGCGCGAGTAACCATCCTGCCCGGTCCCGCGCGTGCGGGACGGCCGGGCTACGCGGGCGCGGCTATTTCCGACTGGCCTTGCGAGCGGCTTCGAACTCGTCGCCGGGCAGCCACTCGATGCCCTTGGGAGAGGTGGCGGCCCTCCAGCCCAGCGCCAAGCCGAAGCGGGCGATGTCGCGGCCCGAGGCAAAGTCCATCTCCGGCCGGTACTCATCGGAAGGCTGGTGATAGCGCTTCGCGCGGTATTCCTTCGATTTCTGATCGCCCCACTCCAGCGAGTGTCCCTTGAACTTCTGGCCGGCATTCACGGAAAACGCGGGCACGCCCACGCGCGCCATGCTGAAGTGGTCAGAGCGATAGAAGTATCCAGCGCCGGGGTTGGAATCGGGCATGATCTCGAGGCCGAAGCCCTTGGCCGTGGCCTCGACCACGGAGTAGAACGTGGTGCGCTCCGACCCTGAAGCCTGCACGTGCTCGGGCACGCCCAGCGGCGGGATGTTGTCGAAATTCAGATTGAGTACGATGCGACCGGCAGGAATCGGAGGATGCAGTCCCAGATACTCCGACCCCAGCAGGCCCTGCTCTTCCGCCGTGACCGTCGCAAACAGGATGGACCGGGCCGGTTTGCGGGCTGCAGTGGCGTAGGCGCGCGCCAGTTCCAGCAGTACGGCGCAGCCGGTGGCGTTGTCTTCGGCGCCGTTGAAGATGTTGTCGCCGGGTGCGTTCGGACGTATGCCCAGGTGGTCGTAGTGCGCGGTGTAGAGGACCGCCTGGTCTTTCAGCTTCGGATTCGAGCCCGGCAGTCTGGCGATCACGTTGCTCGACTCGAAGGGCCGCACCTTGCTCACCACGTGGGCCTTGAACTCGATGGCCAGAGGGACAGGGCGGAAGTCGCGGGACTTGGCGCTTTCCATCAGCTCATCAAGATTCTTTCCGGCGGAGGCGAGGGCCTTGCGCGCCACTTCCAACTGGATCCACGAAGCGGCCTGAAGCTTGGGGCCCTGCGCCTTCAGATAGGAGCGCTCGCCCGACCAGGAATTGCGCACCACGTCCCACCCGTAGCTGGCCATCTCGGTCTTGTGAATCAGCACCGCGCCCACCGCGCCCCGGCGTGCGGCTTCTTCGAACTTGTAGGTCCAGCGCCCGTAGTAGGTGAGGGCCGGACCCTTGAAGAACTTTGCGTCGTCGGAGGGAGGCTCGTTCACCAGCATGAGCAGCACTTTGCCCTTGAGGTCCACGCCCTTGTAATCGTCCCAGTTGAACTCGGGAGCGCTGATGCCGTAGCCGACAAAGACCATGTCGGCGTCCACGTGCGACGTAGTGCTCTGGGTTTCGTCCATGACCACATAGTCGTTGAGGAAGGTGAGCTTCATTTCCTCGGCGCCGGCCGGCGCCAGGGCATAGGTAGTGTCCTGTGGGACGGTGATCACGCCTACCAGCGGCACGTTCTGCAGGTAAGACCCGTTGTCGCCGGCGGGTTCCAGGCCGTAAAGCGCAAATTGGGCTGCCAGGTACTGCGCCGCGATATCGCCGCCGCGAGCGCCGGTGCCGCGACCTTCGAGCAGATCGTGCGAGAGGAAGCGCACGTGGGCGCGGAGGCGCTCGGCGTCGATGGACTTCATCGCGGCCTGCGCCGCCGAAGGCAGGTCCCTGGGGCTGGACTTGCCCGCTGTTTGTGAACCCGCAACCAGGACTCCTGCCAGGACAAGTCCTGCGACGACAGCAAACGTGGTGCTTCGGTGCATGGAGGATCTCCGGAGGCAGCAAGTAGATAGTAGAACTCTATTCTAAGCGAAGCGACTGTTGTGGTTGGACGCCCCAGGGGCTAAAGCCCCTGTTTGGGGAGTGCTGATGGCACGGCTGAAGCCGTGCCCCTCCGAGAAACAATGCCAAGAGCGTCGATTCGCTTCCTTCCCTGCTGCGTGACCCGCGACCGCGGGTCAGTTTTTCGACCCTCAAGCCGACATGTATTCCACGACTTCCTGGCCGTGCGGGAAGATTTTTGCCAGGGGAACGCCCGCAGCCGAAGCCAGGCGCCGGCTCACGTCGTCAATGTCCGCGCGCAGCCACCCGACGCTGCTGATCTCGATCTTCCCGTCAGGTGAGATGTAGAAGATGGTGGGCACATTGGTCAGGCCATACTGGTTGGAAACCGGATAGGAGTGCGTATCGTCAAGACAGAGCGGGAAGGTGATGCCGAACTTCTCCGCGAACGCGGCGGTGTCCGCGCGTTCGTTCTGCGAAACACCGAACACGGTGATCTTATCTCCCGGATACGCCTTATGGATGCGCTCCAGGAATGGAAACGTGTACTGGCAGGTGGGGCAGGAAACCTTGAAGAAGGCCGCGATCACGGGACCGCGCTGGAGAGCGGCTGCAAGCGAAAACGCGCTGCCGCTCAGGCTGGGCAGCGCAATCTCAGGAGCGATTTTTCCGGGTTCCAGGGCCGACATGGGGCCTCCTTGCAGGGCCGTTCATTTTATTGGATGACAGCGGCGCGGCGAAGGATTTTGCGCGCCAGTCCGGTAAGCGGCAGGCGCGCCAATCGCCGGCGCGCGATCCACTGGCCGAACGCGGCGGGGCTGTTGCGGGAACGGCGCACCACGATGACAGCGTAGTCGGTGTTCATG
>JBOGLL010000184.1:0-5958 GCA_050746065.1 Terriglobales bacterium
GTCTTCACCATGCGCGACATTGACGAGCGCGGCATGCGCACCATCATCGAAGAAGCGCTGCGCATGGCGGGCCGCGGCACCGCCGGCTACCACGTTTCGCTCGACATGGATTGGATCGATCCCGAAGACGCTCCTGGCGTGGGCACGCCGGTGCGGGGAGGCGCCACCTACCGCGAGGCCCACCTGGCCATGGAGATCATCGCCGACCACGGCCGCATGACCAGCTTCGAGATCGTCGAGGTCAACCCGGTGATTGACGAGCACAACCGCACCGCCGACCTGGCCGTGGAACTGACGCTGTCACTTTTCGGGAAAAAGATTCTTTAGGCGAAACCAGACCCACAGGGCACATCACGCCCAAGCTCGCAGATCTTCTATATCCGCGGGAATCCTTCTGGAAACTTGAAACTCGAAGCTCGAAACTGCAGCTACATCATCTTGACCGCAAAATAGGCCATCAGGATGGCCGAGTCCACGGCCAGCGCCAGCAAGAGCACCCCAAGGAAGCGGCCGGTGCCGCGCAGGATGCCCATCGGCACCTGGGAGCGACGGGCAACGAAGGTGCCCGCCCAGTTGTCGCCGTGGCGCTTGGCCAGGCGCGTCTTCTTCATTTCCATGTACCCGATCGCGCCGAAGAAGAGGGCGTCCACCAGGTAGGCCAGGTTCCGCTTGAACGCCGCGGGCAGTCCGCAGGGCTGCACCTGATCGGTCACCACCACCTGCCCCAGCAGCATCTTTCCCAAAGAGCTCCCGTGCAGTCCTTCGCAGATGGTGTGATAGGCAAGGAAGCCCAGGAACCCGATCACGTAGTCGAGCGGAGATGAACGGTCTAGCTTGGCCGCGAGCGCGTCGAAGTCGCCTCCGGCAGCCGCGGTCGCCACGGCTGCCATCACTCCCAGGATCACCCCGGTCACCAGGCCGGCCAGCGTGTGCACAATGGAATCGATGATGCGCGCTCCGGCGCGCGGCCAGAAGCCCACGCCGTCGGGAATTGTGGAAGCCCGCGCGGCTCCAACATAGCCGCTGTAAGCCGCGGTAGTGTCGTCGGCAAACGGCGGGGGCGGGGATTGCGGCAATCCGGACATAGCGGGAGATTATTCGCCAGAGCCGCGAGTCCGTCAACAGTGCAATTGACGATTGATTCATTGAAACATTGACGATTGGAAGACAGTTTCAAGTTTCGAGTTATCCTCTGCGTCCTCCGCGTCCTCAGCGGTCTGCATTTCGCTTGAAACTGGAAACCCGAAACTCGAAACTGTTCTCATGCGACTTCTGGCCTCGACCGCTCAGGCCATCGCGGCCACCACCAAGAAGCTCCAGAAGCTGGCCATCCTCGCCGAGTATTTTCGCTCGCGCGCGCCGAAGGAGGCCGCCGTCTCCGCGTTGTTTCTTTCCGGACGCGTCTTTCCGGCGTGGAGCGAGCAGACCCTCCAGGTCGGCGGGAGGTTGCTATGGGACGCGGTTGGCCAGCTCTCTGGCGCAGACGAGGCCGCCATGCGCGCCGCCTACCGCCGTCACGGCGACCTGGGCGACGCCGCTGCCGAGCTGTTGGAACACAGTGCGCCCTCCTCCAGCACGCTGAACATTACCGATGTTGCGACTGCTCTCGCCCGCATCGCGGAACTCAGCGGGCCCGCGGCCAAAACCGCCGCGCTGCGCGAACTGCTGGAGCGCGCCACCGCTGCGGAAGTCAGGTACATCATCAAAATCATCACTGGCGACCTGCGTATCGGACTCAAAGAGAGTCTGGTCGAGGAAGCCATGGCCCGCGCTTACGATGCACCGCTCGCCGGCGTGCAGCGTGCCAACCTGCTGCTGGGCGATCTGGGCGAGACCCTGCGGCTCGCTGTCGCCGGGAAATTACACGAAGCGCGCGTACGACTGTTCCATCCCCTGGGCTTCATGCTGGCCAGTCCGCTCGCGTCCGCCGAGGAAGCGCTCTCCGGCTTCGCGCCGGCCGTGGTTGAAGACAAATATGACGGCATTCGCGCGCAAGTGCATTGTGGAGGACCGGACCGCGAAGTCCGTATCTTCTCCCGCACCCGCGATGAAGTGACGGAATCTTTTCCCGAACTACTCGCGCCGCTCGCCGCCTTTGCAGAGCCCGTGGTCCTCGACGGCGAGATCCTGGCCTGGCGCTCCGGCCATGCACTCCCTTTCTCCGAACTGCAGAAGCGGCTGGGAAGGAAGAAGGTGGACGACGATCTGCTGCGCAGCGTCCCCGTCGCCTACCTGGCTTTTGACGTGCTCTTTGCCGGCGGTGAACTGGTGATCGACCGTCCTCTGCGCGAGCGTGCTGCCCTGTTGCACGAGTTGTTCGCCGCCCGGAGGGAAGTTCGCGCGTCCGCAGCATCGCAGAGGAAGCGCGAGTCGCAGGCCAGTCTCGAATTCGGCCCGCCGGACGACGGTGCAGCGCTTCCAGTTGGCGAAGTGCTTCGCGCGCCCACCCGGTCTGCGGATTCGGCCGCCCAGATCGTGGAGTGGTTCGAGCAGGCGTTGGAACGCGGCAATGAAGGCCTCATGATCAAGGACCCCGCGTCCAACTACACACCGGGCCGCCGCGGGCGCGCGTGGCTGAAGCTGAAACGCGAACTGGCGACGCTCGACGTCGTGGTCACCGCCGCCGAATACGGCCACGGCAAACGCGCCGGCGTGCTCAGCGACGTGACCTTCGCCGTGCGCGACGGCGACCAGTTGCGCAACATCGGCAAGGCCTACTCCGGTCTCACCGACGCCGAGATCGCCGATCTCACCCGATGGTTCCTGGAGCACACCATCGCCGACGAAGGCTGGCGCCGAATGGTCGAGCCGACGATCGTGCTCGAAGTCGCCTTCAATGCCGTCATGCGCTCGAATCGTCACGACAGCGGCTTCGCCCTGCGCTTCCCCCGCATCCTCCGTATCCGCAACGACAAACCTCCTGCGGAGATTGACACGCTCGAGCGGGTGCGGGAGATCTTCGAGGGACAGAAGAATCTTTCACCGCCGAGCACGCCGAGAACGCAGAGGAAAAGAGGGTCTTAGCTTTAGCTCGTAGCCCCTGGCGCATTGCATTTTGCTTTTCTCATTTCGCATTTCTTCTCTGCGCTCTCGGCGTTCTCTGCGGTGAAACACGTTCTCATCCAGAAGGCGACGGAAACTCCGCCAGCGCAATTCCACAGCTCGCGCACCTTCCCGACGCAGCCACATACTGTCCCCAGCAGCGCGGGCAGTAGCTCAGGCAGCGGCCCGATTCACGCTCGGGGGCAAGCACAGTGTTGGGATCGAGTCCTTCGGCCGAAAGAAAGCGTTCCAGCGCTGCGAGCTGGCGTGCTGCGAACCACTCGCGCACGCGGAAGTGCTCGCTCTCTTCCTCCGGAAGTTCGCCTGGGGTAGGAAATCGCAGGCTGCGCACCGACTGGGAAGCCAGGTCGCGGAACGGCTTCTCCGCACATACCGAGCGGGCCACGGCCACGGGATCGAACGCCACCAGCAGAGGGTGCAGCAGTTCGTCGTTGGCGCGCATGGCGGAGAGCGGGGAGAGTGCCGCGGTCAGTACGATGCGCCAGCGCTGCTCGCCTTGCTCGGGGTGAAGCTGCTTGTGCGCGATCCACAGACGGCGCGCCGTGATCACCAGCAGCGGCAGTACCAGGATGAGCATCAGCGGCCAGGCCACCAGCAGTCCCGGTTTCCACGCCAGCAGCGGCACCGCGACCCACAGCGCCAGAAAGAGCAGGTTCGACGTCCGGCGCACCGGCGGAGATGTGTCTCGATATTCTTGCAGACGCTTCTCAATGCGCCGGAGGTCGAAACGGGAGGCCAGGGCTTTTTCGATCGCCGCGGCACGCGGCTTCGGTCCCAGTCGATGGAGTTCCGCCAGCAGGAAGGCAACCTGCCGCGTCAGTCCGGGGGCCGCGGTAGCAAAAAAGTCCTTCCCTGCAATGCGGACGGTGTTCTCCGCCAGATCAATGCGCGTCATCTCCTCGAATCGCAAGTAGGGTGGCGTGGCGGCGCCCAGGCTTTCCGAAGGCGGACCTGAAAGCCGGAACGCTGACGCACCTTCCGGCGAAACCATCAGCGGATACGGCGGACACACCAGGGCCCCACCCAGCGGCGGCAGCGGCTGCACGAAAACACCCTTGCGACGCACGGCGGGCAGCGGTAGGCCTTCCCGAGCTACAGAGTAGAAGCGACGCAGGGTTTGCCGAAAAGCCACCGCCTCCGGTTCCACCCAGACCATCGAATGCAGCAGGTGGACAACGAACAGAAGCAGGAACAGAACTTCGACTTCGCTCATGCAGTGGGCGGAGTCGGCGCCTGGTCGTGGGAAATGGTGGTTTCACCCCGCCCACTGATCATTTTGAAAATCTTCTTCAACGCCGCCGCCAGCGCCACGAAGGCAGCCACGATCAGCTTCCAGAACTTCTGCAGGATCCCGGTCTTCAGGGCGACGGCGCCGGCGCCGCCGGCGACCAGCGCTGCAAGTCCAAACGCGGCCATCTTGTCACCCGACTTGAAGTCGGCGTAGGTCTGTCCCTGGTTGTAGGTGAATCCGGAAACCAGTGCTTCATATTGCGGAACCACGGCCGTGGCCTGTTGCGGGCTCATCACCAGGTCCACGCTCATCGCCCCGCGGCGGCCCAGCAGCCGCACCGAATAATTGATGGACTCGCCCTGCGAGGCGGTACTGCGCCCGCGGATCGCCCAGGTGAGGTTGTTGGTGCGGGAATCGTAATAGGGCGGCTTCTGCCATCCCACTACTTCCATGGTCGGCCAGCCGCGTTCTTTGCGGACTTCGTTCGCCGCCTCCGTGCCCTCACGGATGGACCCCAGGATGTCGTCGGCATCCAGCTTGTCTTTCTCGTCGTCCTTCACGAAGCCGATGTCGTCGAACTCGAAGATGACGAACCAGAAGTCTTCATTGTTTTCCGAGGCTGGCACGATGATGCCCAACTCGCGCCCCGACGTGGGGTTTTGCGTCATGTCCATGAACTTCTGCGTGCCCGCCTTGCCCGTAAAACGGTAGCCCTGCGGGATCTTGATCCTGGCCACGTCGCCCAGCTCGCCTTCCGTGGGGCCGTCCTGCCAGTCAATCTGCGGCGGTTCTTGAGCGGGGCCTGGAGGAACAATCGTCAGCAAGAAGCCGAGTAGAAGAGCCAGGCAGCGAGCGGCGCGCAGTCGGGGCATCACAGTCTCCTTTGTTTGAATCGATTGGACCCAGGAGCAGGCGATGGCGAATTATGCGCCGCAGCCCTTCGGAAAACAAGGTGCTTGCTCGGCGTTCACTCGCAACTCGATACTCGCTACTCGCAACTCGTACAATAGGTTCGATGAAAAAACTGCGGGTCGGTGTTCTATTCGGTGGCCGCAGCGGCGAGCACGAGGTATCGCTGCTGTCGGCGGCGTCGGTCATCGACGCCATGGACAAGTCCAAATACGAGATCGTGCCCATCGGCATCACCAAGGAAGGTGGTTGGGTCACGTCGGCGCACGCGCAGAAGCTGCTGCGCGGCAGCCGCGAGTCGTCACGCCGCCTGCGCGCCGGCGATCCCGAGGCAACCGCCCCTGCGGCGGTGCTGGCCAAGGGCTCGAGCATCATCGTGCCCCCAGTTCCGCGCGCGGATCAGAGCTCCCTCACGCCCCTGGAGGACGCCACCCCTGCCCGCCGCCTCGCCGACAATGCCATCAACGTGGACGTGATCTTCCCCGTTCTCCACGGCACATTCGGCGAAGACGGAACGGTGCAAGGTCTCCTCGAACTCGCCGAAGTGGCCTACGTGGGCGCGGGTGTGCTGGGCTCGGCCTGCGGCATGGACAAAGATGTGATGAAGCGCCTGTTCGCTGCCGCCGCGCTGCCCATCGTGAAGCACGTCACCGTGCTGCGCTCCGACTGGGAGCGCGACTCCGACAAAATGCGCCGCGCCATCGAGCGGAAACTCAAATATCCGGTGTTTACCAAGCCCGCCAACCTGGGCTCGT
>JBOGLL010000185.1:0-4574 GCA_050746065.1 Terriglobales bacterium
TTGGAATCCATCACCCGGTCCACCAGCTCCTGATTGGCGCGAAACACGCCGCTCTGGCGCAGCATGGCGTCCACCAGCGTGGTTTTGCCGTGGTCCACTGGCGAGGTTGCGAATCTTGCTCAAGAAGGTCCCTTTCGTTGCGCTACGCTGCTCCAGGCATGAGTGCCGCTTTTGCTGCTACTTCCAGACTACCAGAGCGGGCCGGCGGGCAACCGGCCCTCCGGAATGGCCTTGATAAATCTAAACTGATAGTTTATATATCTCATATGCCCTACATCCCTAGAAAGCTGGCGAGCGTGCTGCTGGACGCATCCCGGCACTTTCCGGCCGTCGTCGTGACCGGTCCGCGGCGCGCCGGAAAGACCACCCTCTTGCGCAAGCTGTTTCCCAAGGCTGGCTACGTACTTCTGGAAGATCCCGATATTCAAGCGCGGGTGCGCAGCGATCCACGCGCTTTTCTTGAGGAACTGCGCCCTCCGGTTGTATTCGACGAGATCCAGAATACTCCCGAACTGCTCGACTACGTTCGCACGCTCATCGACACCGGCCCCCGGCGCATGGGCCAATGGCTGTTCACAGGTTCGCAGGAAGCCCCTCTCATGCGAGGCATCACCGAGTCGATGGCTGGGCGCGCCGCCATTCTCCAGCTCCAGCCTTTCAGTCTTGCAGAAACCGGCAAAGTAAGTCTTCTCCATGGAGGCTTTCCCGAGGTCCTCGCCCGCCCCAGGGCGCGCAACCTGTGGTTCGTTTCGTACCTGCAGACGTACCTGGAACGGGATGTGCGGGCCATCACCAACGTGCGCGATCTGGTGACTTTCCGCCGCTTTCTGGCGCTTCTGGCCAGCCGTCACGGCCAGATCCTCAACAAGACCGACCTGGCTGCGCCTCTCGGAGTGTCGGTTCCCACCATCGGGGAATGGCTCTCTGTGCTGGAAGCCACCGGCCAGATCATTGTGGTGCCGCCCTATTTCGAAAACTTCGGAAAGCGGCTTATTAAATCGCCACGCATCTATTGGGGCGACCCGGGGCTCGCCTGCCACCTGCTGGGCCTAACCTCGGCGGCCGAACTGGAACGCTCTCCTTTCCTGGGAAGCCTGTTCGAGGGCTTCGTCGCCACCGAAATACTCAAGAGCCAGGTGAATTCTGGAAAACGGAAGGAACTCTATTACTTTCGCGACCAACAGGGCCTGGAAGTGGACTTCCTTGTTCCACAACCCAACGCACAGCTTTGGCTGGTTGAATGCAAAGCCGCGAAGACCGTTCGGCCTGCCATGGCCTCTCCGCTACTCAATCTGCGGCGATCCATGGCGAAGCGTAGCGGACGGCTGATCGTGGTCCATCAAAAATCCCGCTTGGCCCTGGCCACAGCCGCGCTGGCTCGCGGCGTGGAGGCCCTTGAGCTGGAGCGATTCGTTAGAGAACTGAATCGTGGGTGACAAGACATCGGGGAGCGACTGCGAACCTGATCGGAATAAACTCACTGGCGCAGCATTGCGTCTGCCACGAAGTAAAATCTAAGGTAAGGTTAGGTGTCGATTCATTTCCAAGGCGGATCCGGTTGCCTAGTGGTCATTGCCCTCCTGATCGTGCCGGGAGTTATCGCGGCATGGATGTTCAACTCGGCTGTGTGGCTCTTCATTGTTCCAGCTGCATTCCTCCTGTTGTGGATCGCAATGGGGGCGTGGGGGCCGAAACACAAGACCACGCCGCAGCAGTTGGCGGACGAACTGGAAAGGCACCTACTCGGCACGGGCGGGACTTGGGATTGGGACGATACTACTTCCATTGCCATTGCGGATGAGCAACTTGATCGGCTGCGCAGGAGACTGCACAAGTTCGATAGTCTCACACTGCCGGAACGGGAGCGTGAGTTTAGAGAAATCATCGCGTCCCTTCGCCGAGGTGAGATTCCTGACGTGAAAGACGACTAGCAACCCCCTTGGCTCACACCCGTGATTGCCCCGGTTAGTTCAATCTCTTATCCAGCGCGTCCACAATGGTCTTGAGCACCTTCACGCGGGACCAGTACTTGTTGTTGCCTTCGACGGCGGTCCAGGGAGCGTAGGAAGTGGAGGTGTGCAGCAGCATGTCCTCGACGGCCTCGGAGTACTCGCCCCACTTGGCGCGGTTGCGCCAGTCTTCTTCGGTGAGTTTGTAGGAGCGGTAGGGATCGAGTTCGCGGTTCTTGAAGCGGCGGAGCTGCTCCTCCTTGGTGATGTTGATCCAGAACTTGCAGATGAC
Source organism: Terriglobales bacterium (assembly GCA_050746065.1). Lineage (GTDB taxonomy): Bacteria > Acidobacteriota > Terriglobia > Terriglobales > Acidobacteriaceae > CAZXVY01. Next base: position 2,242 of record JBOGLL010000185.1, read on the forward strand.
CATGCCGAAGGAATGCTGGTGCGCCTCGAATTCGTTGATCTCGGCGTAGGCGCGGCGCCATTCTTCCTCGTGGCAGAAGCCCTCCACGCGTTCGACGAGCACGCGCCCGTAATAGGTGCGGTCGAAAACCACAAAGTGGCCGGCGCGGGGCAGCTTTTTCTGGAAGCGCCATAGATAATGATGGGTCTTCTCTTCGCCGCGGGGAGCGGCGTAGGCGGAAACGGTGAAGCCGCGCGGGTCGAGGATCTCGGTGACGCGCTTGATGGCGCCGCCCTTGCCGGCCGCGTCCCAGCCCTCGAACATGCACAGCACCGGCACTTGGCGCTTGAACATGTCGAAGTGCATCCCACGCAGACGCACCTGCAGCTTGCCGATCTGCTCCTCGTACTGCTTCTCGTTCAGCTTGCGGTTCATCTCCAGCTTTTCCAGCATGGCATCAACCCCGTTTTTGGTTTCTGGTTTTTGGTTTTTCGTTCTCTACGCCGAAATGGGCTCTACGGTTGACTTCTTCTCTTCCTCGCGGGCGCGCTCGGTATCGCGAGCGGCGCGGTCCGCGCGTTCCTTCGAGGTGGCGGCCTTGGCGGCGGCGGTGCGCGAAACCACCGTGGGCTGCTCTATGCGCCGCTCCAGCGCTTCTTCGATGCGGGCCACCAAAGTCTCGTACACCCGGATGCGTGCCCAGCGCTGGTCGTTGGCCTCGACCACGGTCCAGGGAGCGTTGGCGGTGTTGGTCTTGGCTAGCATTTCTTCCACCGCGTCCACCCAGCGGTTGTACTGCTTGTGATGGCGCTTGTACTCCTTGGTGATCTTCCAGCGCAGCAGCGGGTCCGCGAGGGCTTCCTTGAAGCGCTTTTTCTGTTCTTTCTTGGAAATGTGCAGCCAGAACTTCACCAGCACCTGGCCGTCATCGATGAGCCAGCGCTCGAATTGATTGATCTGCTCGTAAGCCTCGCGCCACAGCTTTTTCTTTACCAGTTTGTCACAGCGCTCCACCAGGACGCGGCCGTACCAGGAGTGGTCGAACATGGCCATTTCGCCGTCGTTGGGCAGGGCCACCTGGTAACGCCAAAGCCAGTGGTAGCGCGCCTCCAGGGGCGAAGGCGGCGCGCCGGGATACACCCGGAACAGGCGCGGGTCGATTTTTTCCGTGAGCCGTTTGATGATCTGCCCTTTGCCCGCCGTGTCCCAGCCCTCCAGACAGATGATGACCGGCAGCTCCGCCTTCTGGGCGGCGTACTGCAATCCGCGCAGCTTCTCCTGCAACTCACGGATGGACTTGGAATAGGCAGGCTTGGAGAGTGATTTCTTCAGGTCCAGGGTCTCGAGCATGACGGCTCCTCCAGAGGTGGCGAATCTCTTCCTTGACGGTTCCGTTTTGGGGGATGTTCCGGTCCGTCCGGGGGAAATAGAGGACGGCTTTTTATCACGAATGGCTAACATTTGCACGGGTTTTTGGGGGAAGTACTCAGTACCTAAGTTAGTACCCAGTACCCAGTTTTCCGAGCGAAGGCGCACCTAGTATCCACTGGATACTGAGTACTTGGTACTGGTCCTACTTTGCTGAAAATTAGGGGCTTGACAAGCTCCCGGGAACTTGGCAAACTCTTATTTATTTAGGCGAATAAAAAGCGAATATTTGGCCGTTATTGCAGGCGTGACCGAAGTGAGGCCGCCGCCCTGCGGCCGAGCCGAGCGGGAGCCCGCCGGCGAAATCCTGAGCGCAGAAGGATTTATGGCCACAACAATTTTGCGTGCGCAGATTGAATCGCAGGCCCGGCTGGGTGCGCGCCTGATCCTGCCTTCCCTGCTGCCGGAAAGGCAGGCACCTGAGACCGTTTCCACCGGCGTCGCCGAAGTGGACGCCCTCACCTCCGGCCTGCCCCGGGGAGCGCTGACCGAAATCTGCGGGCCGGCGTCTTCGGGTCGCACCAGCCTGCTGCTCTCGCTGCTGGCCTCCGCCACCAGCCGCGGCGAGGTCTGCGCCCTGGTGGACGCCAGCGATGCTTTCGACCCGCACTCGGCTGCCGCCGCGGGAGTGGAGCTGAAGAAGCTGCTGTGGGTAAGGTGCGGAAAGCCGAGAGGCAGGAAGCAGGAGGCGGGAGGCAGGAAAAACAAGCTGTGGGAATCACTGAGTCCGGTGGAGTGCGCGCTGCGGGCCGTGGACCTGCTGCTGGCGGCCGGAGGCTTCGGCGTGGTGGTCCTCGATCTGGGCGACGTGGCGCCCGCGGTAGCGCAACGCATTCCGCTCACTTCCTGGTTCCGCTTCCGGCGCACGGTGGAAAACACGCCCACGGTGCTGGTGGCACTGGAGCAGGAGGCGTCCGCACGCACCT
>JBOGLL010000186.1:0-3100 GCA_050746065.1 Terriglobales bacterium
GGGATCAATGATCAGCATTCCGTAGAGGCCATTCTGGATGTGCTGCGATGCGGGCATGGTGTGGCAGTGGTACGGCATGATGCCGTAAGGCGCAGCCACGAATTCGTAGGTGAAGGTCCCGCCCGGCTGTACCAGCTCGAAGACGCCGTCCATCTTTGCCGGATGGATTCCGTGGAAGTGGATGGTGTGCGGCAGGGTGCCCTTGTTCACCAGGGTCACGCGCACGGTATCACCTTCGGTGGCGCGCAGCACCGGGCCAGGGACGGTGCCGTTGAACGTCCAGCTCGGGACCTTCACACCGGGCGCCACTTCGTGCATCACTCCCTCTTCCAGCACCAGCGTGAACTCGCGCACCCCGTTCTTCGCGGGCGTGGGTGGAGGCAACACCGGGTTGTAAACTTGGCTCGGGTCGAAGCGGCGCTGCCCCGGGTGGTCATACTGGTACGGTCCGCTGCCCTGCGTGGGCGGCAGATGGCGCTTGTGCGCTTCTTCAACCGCTGCCACCGCGCTGGAGGGCGCCGTATTCCCGGCATGCACCTTCCGGGACTGCACCAGCAGCACCACCAGCGACGCCACCAACGCCAGCGTCATCACAACAGCCAGGATGCGTTCCCACCGCTTCATAACATCCTCCTGCAGGAAACAGATTTCCCTGTCACACTCCCGTATGTTAACATAGGTTAAGTCAAGCAGTGAAACAATAATTAATATCACCGTCTTGCCTATGACTTACAAATGTCCGCTTGCCCTGGTTGTCTTTCTGCTGCTTTTTTGCCCCGGCCCGCTGATCTGGGCTCAAGAAGAGAAGGAAGAGGAAACTAAACAGGAAATTACAGATCGAGCGCAGCCAGGCACGCAGCAAGCACCGCCGGCCGCGCCGCCTCCCGCGCAAGCGGAAGAGGAGGAAGACCCTCCCATCCAGGACAACAGTTTCCTGATGGAAGAGGCCTACAACCAGGAGTACGGCGTGGTGCAGCACATCAACTTCTTCGGGCGCTTCTGGGAGGGCCGCGACTGGACCTATACCTTTACCCAGGAGTGGCCGGTGAATCCGGCGCCACGCCACCAGTTGAGCTACACGATTTCCGCGGGGCACGCAGGTGCGCTTACCGGATCGGGCGCCGGCCTCGGCGACATCGCCCTCAACTACCGCTACCAGGCCGTGGGCAGCGGCAAAGACCGCGTGGCCTTTTCGCCGCGCTTCAGCCTGCTGCTTCCCACGGGCGATTCGCATCTGGGTCGTGGCGCGGGTGCCGTGAGCTTCCAGACCAATCTTCCTCTCAGCGTCGCGGCCACAAAAAAGCTTGTGACCCATTGGAACGCGGGCGCTACGTTCACGCCCTCAGCGAAGAACGAACTCGATCAAAAGGCACTGACTGCGGGATACAACCTGGGGACCAGCTTCATCTGGCTGGCCCATCCGCGTTTCAACACCATGCTGGAGCTGGTGTTCGACAGCTCGGAAAGCGTGGTCGCGCCTGACGTGACCCAGCGCGAAAACAGCCTGCTGCTCAGTCCGGGATTCCGCTGGGCGCACAATCTGAAGAACGGTTTGCAGATCGTCCCCGGCTTCGCCGTGCCCATCGGCGTGGGTCCCAGCCGCGGTGAGAAGGGAATCATCTTCTACCTGAGCTTCGAGCACGCGTTCAAGAAGAGCGATTGAACAGGGTGCGACCCAGGCCTTGCCTTTGATAACCTGCTGCGGTGCGTAAGTCATCGGCCATCGCTGCGGGCTTCTTCATGGCGTTACAGACCTGCATGGCAGCCGATGTAATGTCTCTGACAGCTTCAAGTCCCGAGGTGCGTGGCGTTTTCGAAAAGGCCTTGACTGCGGATGCGAGGAAACTCACACAGTGGTCCAGCAAACCGGAGAAATCTGGTGTCGACCTCCAAAGATTCTGCCCGGAATACGAAAAGAAATATCTGAAGGCGCTGTTTGGTGCGTTCGGTGAATACAAAACGCATATCGTTACGGCTCGCGCTGCACTATCCGGTGGCGAGCGCGGTTCAGTTGCCGTCTCAAGCCTTGACGAAGCCGATGAAGCCTATCGGCAGGTGGCCGCGGGTCTTACTGGCGGAATCAGTTCCGCCCCAGGCTTCGGCGAGTACGCCGCCGCTATGCGTGCCAAAGCCGAAGTGATTCGTAACCTGTATTTGCTGATGTCATTCCGGCCAACGTCCAAGGACACGCTGCGAACGCTGCTGGCTCTTGCCAAAGCAGCCGCTGAGGCCGCCGGCACCGATCCGGGTGCTAAGCAGCTTCTTGCGGACATGGACAAGTCCCTCGCGGGCGTCAACGCCATTACGCCGCTAAATCTGCGTGTTCGCATCTCCCAGGGAGTTGCCCACTGCTACAATCTCTCGACCGTCAAGCCGCTGTATCCGCCTTCGCTTCGATCCGCACGTGTTCAGGGTGCAGCCGTGCTGCGCGCAGTCATCGGATCGAACGGCCGAGTGCAACAAGTGACGCCGGTCAGTGGCGATCCGGACTTCATAGCGTCCGCTACCGAGTCGGTCCGACAATGGACCTATCGTCCCTATTACTTGAGTGGCGAACCCGTGGAATTCGAGACCCAAATCACGATCAACTACAACCTGAGCCATTAGCCCGGATTCGATATGAATCCGCTTCAATGCCCATCGAGACGCTACTCGAATCCGACCATCACTGGCTCCGGCACGAGCGCAACCCCGAACTCTTCTGCCACGCGCTTCTGGATTTCGTCCTTGAGCGCGACCACCTCAGCCGCTGTAGCGCCGCCGCGATTGACGATGGCCAGCGCGTGTCGCTTCGAAATCCCCACCGCCCCGCGGGTGTAGCCCTTTTGGAAGCCTGACTGTTCCACCAGCCAGGCCGCCGGCACCTTGACTTTGCCGTTGGCAGCGACAAAGCGCGGAGGCTGCACTCCACGGCCCGCGGCCCGGTAGCAGAGATTCTCGAAGTCTTCCCGCTGGAAGACCGGGTTCTTGAAGAAGGAGCCGGCGCTGCGGCAGTCCTCGTCTCCTTCGACAATGAGCATGGCCTTGCTCAAACGGATTTGGCGCACCGCGTTGCGCGTTTCTGTCAGCGTGGGCGGGTGGTCGTGCTTGGCGAAATGCT
>JBOGLL010000187.1:0-4716 GCA_050746065.1 Terriglobales bacterium
GGCGGAAGTGTAGCAGGAAGCTCTTAGCTCTTAGCACTTGGCACTTGGCAGTCAGCCCTGCAGGACGCAGACGAGACTGCACCTGGCTGATTGCCGATACGCTGGCGTGCTGAGTGCTTACTTCGCGAGCTGCTCCAGGATGCCCTTGGCCAGCTTCTGCGCCTCCCCGAAATGCTTCTGGTATTCGAGGAACTGGCGGTTGAGCTCTAGGGCGCGGTCAGGCCCCAGGTGTCCGCGCAGGATCATGTCGCGTACGTGCACCGGGTTCGGAAGTAAGGCCTCTTCGCTGGCTTCTTCCAGCGCCGTTTTGGGATCGTAGTGATACATGACATTATTGAATCATTGAGCGATTGAAGCATTGAATCATTAACCACTCCTCGAGGAGTCCTAATGATTCAATGATTCAATGATTCAATGATTCAATGATTCAATGATTCAATCCTAGACCATCTCCGTCCCCCACAAATCATGCAGGTGGACGATTCCTTCCAGGCGTCCGTCTCCGTCCACCACCACAAGCGAGGTGATCTTCTTCTGCTCCATCACGCTCAGGGCGGTGGCGGCGAAGGCATCGGGCGTGATGGTCCTAGGTGAGTGCGTCATGCATTCCGCGGCAGTGAGGTCGAGGACGTCCTTGCCGCGCTTTTCCAGCAGGCGCCGCAGGTCGCCGTCGCTGATGATGCCGGCCAGCTTACCGTTCTCCACCACCGTGGTCACACCCAGGCCCTTGCGCGACATCTCGTAGATCACGTCGCTCATTTTAGTCTGCGGGGCGACGCGGGGTACGGCCTCGCCGGTATGCATCAGCGATGACACTCGCGCCAGCTTCTTGCCCAGCTTGCCTCCGGGATGGAGGTGCGCAAAGTCTTCCTCCTTGAAGCCGCGCTTTTCGGAGAGAGCCACGGCCAGCGCGTCGCCCAGCGCCAGCATCGTGGTAGTGGAAGCGGTGGGCGCCAGGCCGAGCGAACAGGCTTCCTGCGCGATCGAGCAATCGAGTGCCACGTCGGCTGCCTGGGCCAGTGTGGATTTTGGCGCAACCGATGCGCCCGCACCGTACAGCGCATCCCCGGTCATGGAGATCAACGTGATGCCCAGGCGCTTCATGGTGGCCAGCAGGATCAGGATCTCCTCGGTTTCACCGCTGGCCGAGAGCGCCAGCACCACATCGCCTGCGACCAGCATACCCAGGTCGCCGTGGACGGCTTCGGCAGGATGGAGAAACAGCGCAGGAGTGCCAGTGGAACTGAGGGTGGCCGCGATCTTGCGCGCTACGATGCCGCTCTTGCCCATCCCGGTGACCACCACGCGCCCGCGGCAGCCGTGCAGCAGTTCCACGGCACCATCGAAGGCCTGCGCCATGGGCCCGGCAATGCGGTCCGCGAGAGCGTGCAGGGCTTCGGCCTCAATCCGTACGACGTTTTCGCCAACCTGCTTCATGGGCGGAAGAAGATGGTATCAAATGAACCGAGGTGGGATACGGGGCCGGCCGCCAGGCTAGGCCATGATGGACATGAAGGGAGGCGGGAAATCCATTTCCCAGAAGTCTTCCGAACCCAGGAACTCGACCGCCAGTTGCACCGGCTCACCACCGCCGTTGAGGGCGCGGAACACTACTTTGGCTTTGGTTTCACGCTGCTTTTCCGGCCACAGCAGCTTGATCTCTTCTCCCAGCTTGGGGCGGCAGTGACCAGCGATCAGGCAACCGTAGCGGCTGAGCATTTTGGTTTCAGCCGGAGACTCCTGCTGGTTCCCGCCGAGTTCCCAACACACCATCACTTCCAGGCGGCGTGCAATGCGTCCGCTCCGCCGGTGCCGGACGGGCGCGCCTTGAGTTCTCTCGGGGGAATGCGGCTGATCCACTACCGGTTCACCTGTCAGGGTTCGATCGGTTGCCATTGGACTCGACCAAGAGCCCCACTCACTACTGCAACACGAATCCCGACATCCCGTCCAGATACTCTCTTGAGTCTGGCAATGTTACTTCTTATCTTCCGGTGGGATGGGCGATGCGGCGTCGGCGACGATTTTCCGTACACCAGAAGGATCCCGCTTCCATGGCGGCCGCCAGGACAATGCCCAGAGCGGATCCCGAGTTCCTCATCGCTCCTCCATAGATGCCGTGGCGCTGGCTACTTCTTGGCCGGCGCTGCCGGCTTGGGCGCCTGCTCGGCGGCGGTCCACGGAGGCACGATGCCGCTCATGCGCGCGTAGGCGATGGACTGTCCCATATGCTCGCCGCTGTGGGACGCCGCGCGCAACATGGCGTCACGCGAGGTGGTCTCTTCGCCAAACACCTTGACCTTCTTTTCGAGGTCGGTGGAGGCGCGTACCGCCTGCTTCAGGTTGTCAAAGGAGCGCTTCAGATGCTCGACGATCTTCGACTTGTCGGTGGTGGATTTGTCGAAGCCCCGCATTACCAAGCCCTCGGGAGGCTTCACTCCCAGGAAGCTGGCGAACCTGTAGTTGGCCAGTGCGATGTGCAGATACACCTCCGCCGTGGAGCGCACACCGGCGCCCGGCGCCCAGGTGTATTTTTCCTGCGGCACGGCTTCCGCCAGACTGACGATCTTCTTCTCCTGCTCTTCAATCACCGCCATCACCTCGGCGGGGTAGGTGCCCGCAGCCGGCGCACTCTGCTGCGCCCGCGCAACTCCCGTGAACAGCAAAGCCACCATCAGAAACCAAGCAAAGTGTTTCATCCTAATCCTCCTTCAGAGAGGGGAATTGTAGCAGCGGGTGGTGGGATGAAATCGAAAGCGGTGCGGATGGGACTAATTCAGGGACAGGATGCAGCCCACGCGTTGCGAAGTGCACGCGCACTCGGTTGTGAATAATCGCTGCCAGAAACAGACCAATCAGGGATGCGAGGGGTTGTCTATCTCGAGCTAAAACCAGGTGTCCTCATAGGTTGACGCTAGCGGCGTTTCGAATGAGTATTGCTCCTTGGGCAAGCCTATCCTGAACGACCTCATGTCGCTGCCTCGAGCCGACGGGTGATGTTTCATCCAGTGGCGATGCTCGACATCAACATACCTGGCCACGACCTTGCTTGGCACGATGAAGTAGCGGAATGAGCGATTATCGTTGCCGATGCTGACGAAAGAGCAGAACAATGTCGGGTCAATAATCTTCTCGTGCTTTGCACTCATCGTCCAAGCCAAGGTACGTCCAAAGAGCTTCTCGTTGCGTTCTGCCTTCTTGGAGGTCTTGCACTCGAGCCGGAACATGGATCCACCGGGCTTTGAAACGAGAATATCGATGCTCTTCGTATGCCCAAATGTGAGGCTCGCATCATAGCCAAGCAACATTAGCTGCGCAGCGACGGCGAACTCCCCTGCTAGTGCGATGGCGTTCTTGTTGGGTAGAGACATTGAGCTTTCCCTATCTTCGAGGTAGTCCAGAAAAGAAATGGCTCCTCAGGTAGGACTCGAACCTACAACCCTCCGGTTAACAGCCGGATGCTCTGCCATTGAGCTACTGAGGAGTAGATGGCGGAAAAGCGCGTCCAGAGCGGGCGCGCCACTGCTTTTATAGCATGGCTCGATGGAACAGGTCAAAATCTGGCAACCACAGAGGGCACAGAGAAACACTGAGGGTTCAGGGTTGAGGTTGGTTCGAGGTTTCAGGTTTCAAGTCGTGATTCAATCTCTGTGTTCCTCTGTGTCCTCTGTGGTCCGCTTTTCTCGCCGCTCACCGAGTCGCCCCCTGCGCGTCTGTTCTGGTAGTCTGGTGCTTTCGCAAAGCAATCCAAGTTTCTTCTGGAGTATCCATGCGCACATACAGCAAGGTTTGGGCGGGCGCGATGGCATTGCTGCTCGCGGGGGTGACATTGACTGCACAAAACAGCGCCGGTGGAGGCGCGGCTGCGCCTGCTGCTCCGGCTCCTCCCAAGACCAAGGTGGCAACGGTGACTGACACCATGCACGGGCGCAAACTCGACGATCCGTATCGCTACCTGGAAAACGGCGACGATGCGGCGACGCAGCAGTTCGGCCGCGATCAGTATGCCTACACGCGTGCCGTGCTCGATCCGCTGCCCGGACGCGAGAAGATCCGCGCGCGCCTGGCTGAGCTGCTGGCTATCGGGACGCTGGGCGCACCGTCGCCCGCGGGCAAGTATTACTTCTATACGCGGCGCGACGCCGGCCAGAACCAGCCCGTGCTGTACGTCCGCGAGAGCGTAGACGGCAAGGACCGCGTGATGGTGGACGTGAACACGATGTCCGCCGACGCTACGGTCGCACTCGACTTCTGGCAGCCCTCCGAGGACGGCAAATACCTGGTCTACTGGACTTCGCCCAGCGGCACTGAGCACAGCACCATCCGCATTCTTGAAACTGAAACTGGCAAGCTGCTGGACGAGGAGATCTACGTGGGCCGCGGACGCAGCCTGGCGTGGAAGCCGGACAACTCCGGCTTCTACTACGGACGCTTCCCCAAGAAAGGCACGGTGCCGGCAGGCGAAGAACTCTACAACCCGCGCATCTTCTATCACGCTCTGGGTTCGGCGCCTGACGGCAGCCAGGACCCGCTGATTTTCGGCGAAGGGCTGCATCCGCAGCACTGGCCCAGCATCACGCTCTCCGAAGACGGTCGTTGGATGCTTATCAACATCTTCCAGGGATGGACCAAGACCGAGTTGAAGATCAAAGACCTGAAGGCCGACGGCCCGGTGGTCGCCGTCACCGACGGCAAGGAGTTTCTCTACCAGGGCAC